>JAGGUL010000032.1 GCA_021158525.1 Candidatus Hydrothermota bacterium
CTTTCCTCTTGAGGTTTCTCTTTCGCCGCGCTCTCCGGTGGTATGAGGGGACGGGAACCTATGAACTCGTCGAAGGATGAACCGCGATGTTCGGCCTTAACCCTTTTCAAAGAGGAGAACCGTCCTTCTGGAATCGAGGGTCTTGGGATTCCCCTGAAAGTCTCCGAATAGGGCCAGAAACACAAGGTCCGCTTCTCCCGCCAGTTTAATGAGCTCATAAGCCGTGAACAGTCTCAGGCTCATTTCGTACTTTTTCACTCCGTCCTTTTTGACCAGAATCCATTCAGATTCGAGCCTGCCTTTCTCCGGTACCCATTTTCTTCTGTCGAGAAGATAGCCTCCTTCTATCTCGTACCACTCTGTTTCCCTGAAGTTTCTCATAAGCGCCTCATAGGAACTTATGTCGAGGAGAAACCTTCCCGATGTCCTGAGTGCCCTACGAACTCCCTTGAGCGCCTTGAGGTGATCCTCCTCTCTCTCGAAGTAGCCAAAACTTGTCCACAGGCACAATACGGCATCGAAGTCCTGGTCAAAGGGCAGATCTCTCATATCGCCCTTCAGGAAATCGATCCTGACTCCCTCAGTTTCCGCTTTTTTCCTTGCTTTTTCGATGTAGATCTCCGAGAAATCGAGTCCGACGACATCAAATCCCCTTTTCGCCAGAGCGATGGAATACCTCCCGGTCCCGCAGGCGAGGTCCAGTATCCTGCTCCCGGGCTCGAGTCCGAGGAGCTTCACTAAGGACTCACAACGATTTTCTGTGACTTCCCAGCGTTCTTCGGGAAAAAGAATTTTCATCATCTCTTTATCGAAGAAGTTTTCCCACCACTCCATAACATCCTCCCTCTTAAAAATTTCGACAAAATTTTAATCTGTCAACATGTCAAATTATAGGGCGATACAGCGTCAATTGCTACGTCGCCGTGAAGCAAAATAAAGAACTTCTGGGGTTTAATCTTAACCACAGTAATTACAAGAGCTTACGTCCACACTCCCGGCTTTTCGGGTTAAGAAATAGGTGAAAGATGGACTGAAAAATCCTTGATTTTTGAAAATTCGATTTTTAAAATTTATTTTGACAAGGTGGGTCATCATGAAATTCTGTATAACATTATGGGGAATATGTTTTATGCTCGCCCCTGGAGGGAGGAAGGCCCTCGCCTGCGAATCCGGAGATACGTTCAGCATATACACCAACTCCTTCCGCCTGATTTTCCAGAGAGATACTGTTCCTCGCAAGGCCCTTGTCCGCGCCGCAGGAAACGACTTCTGCGTTATATCCAGACACTCGAGGGACGTGTTGATCAGTGATTTGACAGCATACAACGATACGCTCTTCGCCGCGACGGTAACTCCTCAGGGACTCGATCCGCTCTATTTTTATGTGAAATACGGGAATACCAGAAACTGGGAACAGAACTCCACACCTTCGGTCATTGATGCAAATTGGAATATGTCAATTTACCGCATTGAGGCTTCTTACGATATACACTTTCACAGGAGAATGCCCTATATAGCTACTTCCCAGGGCCTTCTCAGGACGGGTCCAAATATTTATTCTACATATGTGATTTTTGATGTGCCCACCGTGGATATAGCTCTTAATCCGTTTACCCATGACTCTATTCTGAGCGGCACAGAGATAATAGCTGCGACTCACAATGGTGTTTACAGGTTGCTAACGAGGGGACCTGCTGTTCCTACGCCGGCTGACAGCGAGAGACTCGGGGACCTGGATGGGCCGATCTATGCGGTCGCCATAGACCCTCTGGATACATTCCACATCATGTGTGGAAAGGAAGACGGAGTTTACGAATGGGATGGGAGCAGCTGGTCTCTTCTCCAGGGAACCCCCCGTGTCAAGAGAATGGTTTTCGATGGAAATGGTAACTTATATGTGGCGACAGGAAGCGGGCTTTACAGATATGACGGCGATCAGTGGCACGAATTTTTCTCCGGAAGCGTCATAAACGATGTGGCTTGCTCCGGGAGCCTTGTACTTGTGGGGGATTCGTCGGGCAACGCCTATCTATCCATGAACTTCGGCGAAGATTGGGAGCCCTGGGTCGACGGCTTCGAGATATACGGGAATCTCAATCTGGTGGTCCTATCCTGCGAGATCTCAGATCTGACCCTCTATGCAGGTACAAACGTCGGCGTTTTCAAATGGGGCTTTGCCGATGACCACTGGATCAATATTTCCGACGGAATTATCGATTATATCGGTGACGATAAGATCGACTCGATCCTGGCGTCCGCAGAAGATCCCTTCGGCACAGGCAGAAGCGTTCTGGAATTGCTTCTCGACTCCCTTCAGGTCTCCTCTGAGGAGCTTTTAGACGTCGACGGAGATCCCCATCTATTGATAATGCCGGTGAACCTGGCCGTTTCGGGCAATATCGTCGATCCGCATATCGTTCCGGTTTACGGCTACTTCGATCCCTACGATGAGAATCCTGCTGCTCCCTATTCCAACGCCAGGGAGTTCCTCGTGATAAACAATTCCCTATGGGATACACTTGACATCGAACTTCTTAAATCCTTCCTGTCCTATCTGGTTGCTCAGTATATCTGCTATTCTCTGGATCCTGCTGAAGGCAGGGCCTTGAGGGCTGGACTCGCCATGTACGGAGCCGGGGCGATCGGGTTCGATGTGATAGATGGGTTCACGCCGGGCAACCAGTTTTCCCAGTGCAGGTATGGCGACGGCTTCTACGAATTTCCTTTATTCGCTGTGCCTGCATACGGAGGTTCGAGGAATCCCGCGGTCAGGGAGTTCGACAGGGAGAGGATGTTTCTGTTCACGTCCTATATAAAAACGAGGTTCGGGAAGGAGGCCGTTCTGGGCCTTTTAAGGGACACGCTGGTCGGATCCCAATCGGTTGAACGGATGTTGGCCGAAGCCGGTTATGGAGGCGGTCTGAGAGGGTTCTACGACGAATGGGTGCTGGCAAACCTGCTGGACTACCCCGATACGGGTTTTTACGGTGGGATCTATGGCTATACCGATTTAGATCTCCCGGAGTTCTGTCCTGACTTCGCGGAGAGCACTCAGTCCCTCGGTTCCATAGAAGGTGATGTCCAGAGCCTCGGATTTAACTGGGGTGTTCTTTCGGGAGCGGCTTTCCCCGAGAACCTCTTTTTCAACGGAGTTGACGACGGAGATTTTTCCGTCCTCACGGTGCTGTTCGACGAGGGCGGCCTTCCCGATACCCTGCTTGCCATGAGCCTCGACAGCCTGAATTACGGAATCCTGAATCTGGAAGGGATCGGCGGGAGTTGGAACAGATGTGTGGCGGTGATAACGAAATACACGGACAATTCGAACGGAAAGTATATCATCGGGGATACGTCATTGCCCTCGATCATGCCACCTGCCCGGCTCTCGGCGGAAAGCGGACACAGGGGATATATACCGCTTTCCTGGTCTTCCCCGCCTGTCAAGGATAGCCTCAGCTACACTTACAACGTCTACAGAGCTATAGGGCACAGCGGAGGACCTTACGATCTTATAGCGAGCAACATCATGGAAAGGTACTACGTGGATTCGAGCTCGGTAGACGACATCCCCTGTTACTATGTGGTGCCTTCGGTGAAAGATGGCCAGGAGAGCGGGTATTCGGAAGAGGCTGTGGGCATTTCTTACAGCTTCCCTCCTCCGCGTTATGTGTCTGCGACCGGGGCAATAGGGGGGATCCTCCTGAAATGGCAAACCCCTTACGATGCGGATGCCGAGAATCTCATCAAAATTGCCAAGGGTGAGGAGAGGAGAACCTTATCGGGGCTCACGGGATACCTGGTATACAGGGGAGATTCTTCGGGCGTTTTCAGTTTTCTCGACAGCGTTTCGGTCGATTATTACTTCGACGACGGGGCTAACTTTGACACTGTCAGGTACTATTACTATGTCGTCGCATGTTATGAGAATCCTAACGGATTGAGCCCGGCAGTCGATACAGTGAGCGCCGTTCCTCGAAGCGGGTCGGGAGGGACATATTATAAGCATATGGTGACGATCAACACGGGAGACCTCTGGAATTACACGACCGATTTCGGAGCCATGGGGGGCGAGGGCAATTCCGGATTTCTGGGCTACACGTGGCCCGGAGGGGTGGGCCTCAATAACTATTATCTCTGGTTGAGCTACATCTGGGCTGGAGCCATGATTGCAGGCGAGCCTCATGTTACCTGGCATGACTATGTATCTCCGGAATGGGGTCCAGGGCCTGATCCCGTTTCCGTGGAGTCGAGGGGCGATGCCCTTCAGATTACGACTCACTTCAACGATTGTGCTTCTTTTAATAGATACAATGCCGATGGAAGTCACTTAGGGCTGGAAATGACAATGAGGGCACTGTCCTGGAATGAGCCCGTGCTAAGAAACTGCATTGCCTGGGAACTTGATATCATATATCATCCTTCGGAGTGCGATATACCCGGAGCTGGCGATTCCCTGACCGATTTCTACATGGCTTTCCTTTTCGATGCTGACGTCAGCGGCGCCGATTTTTCAGACCCTCACATCGATGATCTCGTGGATTACGATGGCTGGGACGGAGAAGATACGCAGACCGATGAGGTCGATTCTATCACCTTGAACCCCGACGGGACCTACGAAACCGTGCCCGATGGGGTTCCCGATGAGTTTCTCATCTTTGGGGACGAACCCGATGAGCACACGCTAAACGGAGAAACTCTCATCGTTTCCAGGAATGCCGGTTATATGTACGACTGGGATAATCCCGCCACGCCCGAAAATGACGTCGGGGAGAACGGCAGATCTCAGGGATACATGGGACTTTCCCTCATCTACGCCCCTCCCTCTCCCTCCGACTCGACCTGGGTGGAAGATGGGGATACTCTCAGGATGGTGCTTCCGGCTGCAATGGCCTGGTGGGACTGGGAGAACGATCCTCCGAGGGATTTAGACCAGTATCAATATATGCAGGGAACCCATCCTTCCATGATGGGTTACCGGTTCATGCCGAATCCCCTTTGGGTGAATACAGGTCCTTTTGACTACAGGATTCTCCTGAGTGTGGGACCCATCATGTTGAGAGCTGGAGAGAGAAAGACGATAGTCCTGGGCTCTGCCGTCGGACAGGGTCTGAACGGCGGGCATGATTACGTTTACAGGAACGGAGAGTGGATTCCCGGACTCCGGCATCTACTGGACTATCTCGTCAAGGCCTATTATTGGGGCAGCACTAACAGCGATCCATTCCATCCTTCGAGCCCTTATGAGGATTTTCATTGGGGCGTTCCTCCCCTCGGGGTTTCCGAAGGCGAGAAACAGGTTGTGCGCTTTGATTTCAACGTGCTGCCCAATGTGACGAGGGGAGTGGCCGATGTGAGTTTCACACTGCCCTCGGAATCCGATGTGGAGATAAGCCTTTACGACGTGACGGGAAGGCTCGTGAAGAGGATACTGAGCGGGCGCTTCAGGTCCGGCAAACACAGCTTGAAAATCGATTTCAACAATGACAATATCGGAGCGAGCAACGGGGTGTATTTCCTGAGGTTCAAAACAGGGAAGAAACGCCTGACCAGGAAGATCCTGCTTCTCAGATGAGATGTGGTTTAGGGCGGGAAACCGGCTGCGCCGGTTTCCCGCCCTAAACCGAAGTCACCCGACAGGCAGATCCTGGGATTCAGGTTTTCCCCGGTGTGGTTAAAGGGCGCTGAGTGGATTTCAAACTAATAAAAGGAGGTTTTCTATGCGTGGGTTCGTTCTCGTAGCGTTGCTTCTGCCTCTTCTGGTCTTCGGAGAGGTCTTTATAGTAGATACTACGGGTTCAGAGGGGGATAGCCTTCAGGAGGCGCTTGACAACGCCTGGAGCCATCCCGGGATAGATACTGTCCTTCTGTTGCCCGGCACTTACCATTGCCCTGAGGGCAGCAACACGGGGTTCACGCTCTACGATTCGACGGTTCTTATGGGAGAAAGCTTCGCTTCCTGCACCCTTTCTGCTTTTTCCGCTGATTCAACGACGAGGGCATATCATGTCATCTACTGCAGTTTCGGAGATTCCTGTTCCCACACATCCTCGGTTAAAAACCTGGTGGTGCGCGACGGCGCACCTATGGGGGCTTTTGGGGGCGGTTTCTACCTGTATCGTTCATCTCTTACCATCGATTCCTGTATAGTTGAGTACAACATGCCAGAGGACACGGCGACCAACGTCGACAGAGGAGGTGGCCTTTATGCCTATGGCTCGGAGGTGACGGTCAGATGGACTGAGTTCAGGTTCAACGGTGATACCATGGGAGTTACCCGGATGGGCGGAGGGCTCTGTGCCCAGAACAGCGTCCTTCAACTGGAAGGGGACCTTTTTTCCGGGAACCGCGCTATCCGCGGTGGCGGTATGTTCCTGTTTACGTGCATAGCAGTTGTTGAAAACTGCGAGTTCCTCGGAAATCTGGCGCAAAAATACATGGGAGGAATCTATATAAGGGGAGGAGAAGTCCAGATAAACAATTGTTTCTTCGGCATGAACGATGGGATACTGGGGACGGGCGCCGTGGGGGCAGTTGATTCCGCCGACGTCCAGATTTCAGATTGCATGATCTATTCCAATTTTTCCGAGAAGGGAATTAGCGGCGCTGTGAGTGTAGGTGATCTTGGAACTAAAATGCACCTGAAGAAATCCGTCATAGCCGGGAATTACGCGCGGCTTTACGGTGGTGCCTTCACCGTTTACCAGGCTGAATTATACGCTGACAGTTGTCTCATAGTGGATAACGCCACCGTGGATTCTGTGAAGTCGGGCCTTGCGAGGCCACGGACAGATGATACTCTCTCGATTGTCCGTTCCAATGTCTATTACAACACTTTCCAGTCCGATGTGGAGTACAACAACCTGGCCTCCTTTCCCCAGGATTTGACGGGAAATTTCTGGTGGATCGACGATTCTGCTTCCATTCAGGCACTTGTGGAGGGCCCGGCCGATATCTCCGGATTTTCTCACGATTTCCTGGAAGGAGTGCCGGGAGAACCACAGTCAGTGTTTTCCGTGAGAAATTACGATGAGACCTTCACCATCGTTGTGGATTCAATAGGTGAACCCCAGCCCCTCAATGTGAGGCTTCAGGGGGTCGACAGAAATCCCGATTTCAGGGAAGTTGCCGTAGTGATTTTGCGGTCATCGGCGTGTCCCGATGGAATTGCATCTTCGCTCGTCGAGACCGGCAAGAATACCGGAATCTATGAGGGGCAGATAGACCTGCTGGAGTCAACGGGCAGTGACACCGTTAGAAAGGACGACGCGATGAACGTTATAAGGGTCAGGCCCCAGGGGGATACGGTATTCATCATCTCGAACGTCGATACAAACTTTGTCTATGCGGTGGGATTCAGAGCGAAGCCCCCGATGGGAGTGGAGGAGAACGGAACGGGAACTCCCGGCGGATTTATGCATGACCTTCTCTGCGTCGGCAGCCTGCGTATACCGCTTGCTCCTTCTCTGGTTTATCCCGTGCGGGTATGCGTATACTCAGCCGACGGAAGGCAGAGGGCGGAACGTTCCTTAGAGAATCCCTCGCCTTCCATCGTTCTCGAGGAACTTCCTTCGGGTCTCTATTTCATCGTTCTGGAGTCGTCGGACAAGATCGTTCGATACAGGGCTATTCTCCTCAGGTGATGGTTGATTTCAGGGAACCTTCGGCAATAACCTATACCTATGAAGCGCATTCTGCTCGCGGAGGACGATAAAAGTCTCGCCGAGGAATACAAAAAGGCCATAGAAAGAGGGGGGATTGAGGTGGATCTCGTAAGCACCTTTTCCTCCCTCAAATCCAGGACGCCTGGCGATTATGACCTCGCGATCGTTAACAGGCTTTTCGACGGCAAGGAGATCGACAGGCTGCTCGAAAAAGGTGAGTTGAGCTTCAATGCCCGGGTGGTCCTTATTTCAGCCCACATCGACGCTGAAAGGGCGGCGGAGCTCATGGACAGAGGGGTTATTTTCGATTTCTGGCATAAAGCCGAGGGGATACCGGGGATAATCAAGAAACTGGAACGGCTCAAACGAGAGACCAGGGATGTGCGGGAGAAGCTCTCCAGATTTTACAACGGTGTTTTCGGCCTCGATGAGGGCGAAATCAGACCAGTGGGCCGTGAGGTTATCGCCTATTCCCCTGAGATGGTGGAAGCGCTCTCGGCGGCGCTGAGATACGCCAGGAGGAAGGACCTGAACGTCATAGTCATCGGAGAGCCGGGCACTGGAAGGTCGACCCTGGCCGAATACATCCTGCATCACATGGAACCCCGGTCGCCCCTCGTTGTCGAGAAGGGTGAATGGGGATTTCTCGAGGAACTGGGGGAAGCCCTCACCGTCGGTTACGGAAAGAAAGTCGAGGGTGGCCACGATGTGGTACTCATCGAGGGCCTGGAAGAACTTCCCGGCGACGAGCAGACCTGCCTTCTGAACTACGTGAAAAGGGGGAAAACACGGGTTGTGGCCACGGCCACAGAAGCCCTCTATAAAAGACTACAGGAAGGAAAGTTCTCAGGGGAGCTGTATCAGTATCTGGCGGGAGGAGTTATATACCTGCCGCCTCTCAGAAAGAGACTCAAGGAGGAGGTTGCCCTTCTGATCGAGCACTTCCTGCGCAGGGAAGATGAGAAAAGGGAAGAGAGGCTCGGTCTCTCCGAGGAGGCCTACGGCATACTCCTCAACTATCCCTGGCCCGGGAACCTGGTGGAGCTCGAGCAGAGGCTGAAGGCGGCTGTGGCATCCCTGAAAAAGGGCGAAAACCTCATAAGGGCAGCTCACTTTCCCAGCGACATGTACAGCGAGGAACTCGTGCGTTCCCGGAACGAAGCTGTCTATAGGAATTTCGTCGAGAATCTCCTTTCGAGCCTCGATATCAGCCAGCTAACTTACGAGGACATTAAGAAAATGAGCGGAGAGCTTTACTATGCCCTCCTCAAGCCCTTCATCGAGATGAGCGGCAGAGATCTGGCTCTACTCAAAAAGCTGCTCAAAACCGATGAGGCTCTCGAAAAAGACCCCCTGCTGGCCCAGCTTTTCAAGGGAAAGAAGAAGGGAGGTCAGTGATGGTGCCCTACGTTCAGGTTATGACGACGGTTCCCGATCGAAAGACTGCCTTGAAGATAGGCGAGAAGCTCCTGGAAGATAAGCTATGCGCCTGCTTCCAGATCGTCGGTCCCATAAAGAGCCTGTACAAGTGGAAGGGCAAAATCGAAAAGGATGAGGAGATTCTCTGCCTCATAAAAACCCGGGAGAACCTCATTGAGAAAATCGAAGAATCGCTCAGGAAAATGCATCCCTACGAGGTGCCGGAGTTCCTGGTTATTCCGGTTGTGGCGGGTTCGGCTGATTACATTTCCTGGCTCGACTCGGAGCTTCTGCCGAAATAAGTGAGAGCTCAGGACTGGTAGATGTATGAGCCCTTTCCTCTGACGCCCACAAATTGTCCCTTATCGAGGATCAGTTCGCCCCTTCGCATGGTGAAGACGGGCAATCCTTTCACCTTAAATCCGTGATAGGGGCAGAAGTCGGTGCCCCCATGAAGGGAATCCCTCTCAAGGAGGACTTCCTTATGGGGATCAACAGCCACTAAATCGGCATGGGCACCCTCTTCGATTCTCCCCTTGTCCCTGAGTCCGAAAATCCTCGCGGGATTCCCTGATATCAACTCCGCCAGCCTCGAGAGGCTTATCTCCCCAGCACTCACCCCGTAGGTATAGAGGAGGGGCAGAAGGGTTTCGGTGCCGGGAAGTCCGCTCGGAGTCCTGTGAAATTCCTTTCCGCCGAGAAGTTTCTGTTCGGTGGAATAGGCGGCGTGGTCCGTTGCCACGGTGTCTATAGTACCGTCCTTTATGCCCTCCCAGAGGGCGAGGTTATCCTCCCTCTTCCTCAGGGGCGGCGTGGCTATGTATTGAAATCCCTCTTCTCCCTCCAGCTTATCCTCGGTGAGAAAGAGATAGTGAGGGCAGGTCTCGGCGTAGACTCTGACACCCCTGGATTTAGCCCTTCTTACCTCTTCGAGCCCCTTTTTCGTGCTGACGTGGACTATATAAACGGGACATCCCGTGGCTTCGGCTATATAGAGAACCCTGGATATCGCCTCCGCCTCGACGAAGTCGGGCCTGGATCTCGCGTGGTATATGGGAGTTGTTTTTCCCTCATCGATAAATTTTTCAGCGAGATAATCGGCGATGTCTCCGTTTTCGCAATGGATCATGGCGATCCCACCGGCGTCCCTTATCACTGACATGGCATCGTAGAGGTAGTCATCGCGCGCCATGAGGCCTCTCTTTCTGTAGGCCGTGAAGAACTTAAAGCTTTTGACGCCCATATCTATTAGCCTGCGGATGTTGCCGCGGTAATCGGTCGTGAAGTCGGTGACGTTTATATGGAGGAGAAAATCGACGACGGCGTCGCGGAGCCCCCACTCTTTCTTTCGTTCGAAGGAATCCAATATCGATTCACCCGGGATCTGCTCCGTGAAGTCCATCACCGTCGTGACCCCGCCGTATGCGGCTGCTCTCGAGCCGAAATAGTAATCGTCGGGAGACCTTGCACCGAACATCTCGAGCCCAAAGTGAACGTGGGAGTCGATCGCTCCGGGAAGAAGGAGGAGACCCCGGAGATCCAGCTCCCTCTTTGAGGGAAGACCCCCGAGGTCTCCTATACGGGCTATTCTCTCGCCTTCTATTCCCACATCTCCTTCAATGACCCCTTGGGCCGTGACTATTGTCGCTCCCCTCAGAATCAGGTCCATCATGCCGGCACGATCCAGGTTCCCGTTTCTCCCTTAATCGCCCTCACAATGGATTCGGGAGAAGTTATTATGGCAGCCTCCCCGCCAGCTTCCAGGAACTCGATGACCGCCCTGATTTTCGGAGCCATGCTCCCCTCTTTGAAGTGGCCTTCCTTCAGGTATTTCCTTGCCTCTTCGAGGGTCATCCTGTCAATGGGTTTCTGGTCGGGCGTCCCGAAATTCAGATAGACCTTTTCGACGGCGGTCGAAATTATGAAGTAGTCCGCACCAAGCTCTCTGGCCAGAAGGCTCGAGGCGTAATCCTTGTCGATCACGGCCTCCACCCCCACTATCTGGCCATTTTCGTCGTCCTCTATGACGGGAATACCGCCGCCGCCGACTCCGACCACCACGAAGCCCTTCTCAACGAGGGTCTTTATCGCATTTATCTCAACGATTTTCCTGGGAATAGGGGAGGGGACCACTCTTCTCCAGCCCCTGCCGGCATCTTCCTTCATTATCCACTTTTCGGCCTCTATCTTTTCCTTCGCTTCCTCTTCGGTATAGAAGGGCCCGATGGGTTTCGAAGGATTCTGGAAGGCGGGGTCGTTTTTGTCGACGACGACCATCGTCACCACGGTGACCACGTCCTTTTCCTTTCCCCTCTTCCTGAATTCATTGCGGAGGGCTCTCTGTATGGCATATCCGATGGCTCCCTGGGTATCAGCGCCGCAGGCGTCGAGGGGAACCGGGTGGAGGTTGATGACCTTCTTGGCGATCTCCGATCGAAGGAGGATGAAGCCGACCTGGGGCCCGTTCCCGTGCGTTATGACCACGTTGAACCCGCTCTCGATCAGATCGGCGATGTGAACAGCGGTCTCCTTTACCGCCTCGTACTGATCCTCGACCGTCTGATGGCTTTTATCCTTAATCAGTGAGTTCCCGCCGATTGCCACGACAGCGATTTTGTTCATATCTCCTTCTCCCTTCTTTCAAAGTCTTTCAAAGCAAGCCTCTTTTCTCGAGGTCTTCCTCCCTCCACAGATCGCTCATAAGAAGGGCCATGGCCGCTTTCTGCACGTGCAACCTGTTTTCCGCTATCTCGTATATGAGGGATCTGGGGCCGGATGCCACCTCGTCTTCCACCTCGTGTCCCCTGTCGACGGGCATGGGGTGCACGAAATAGGCGTTGTCAGTCCTCTTCATTTTCTCGGCCGTTGTTATCCAGTCTTTGTATGTCAGGGCTTTTTCTATCTCCTTCTCCTTGTTGAAAACTCCTCCTTCGTAAGCCTGGGGGGACATCCAGTTCCTCGAATACACGATGTGAACTCCTTCATAGGACTTGACGGGATCGTGAGTTATCTCGAATTCAGCCCTGTTCTCCGCCGTGTACTTCTTGACGGTCTCTATAACCTGAGGATCGAGATCGTAACCTTTTGGGTAGGCAAGCCTTATGTTCAATCCGTATTTCGCTGCAATTAGAAGGTGTTCCTGTACCGAACACCATGAGCGGGCCAGGGCGCCGTGAGCCCAGGTCAAAAGCACCGTCTTGCCCCTGAGTTCCTCGAGGTGATCTTCTATGGCCATTATGTCGGCGAGGCCCTGGAAGGGATGGAACTTGTCGTCGGCCATGTTCAGGACCGGGATATCGGCCCATCGGGCGTATTCAAGGAGAAGGGCGTCACCATCCCCATATCTTTCTATCGCCCCCTCCAGAATCCTGATGCCGAGGCCCACGGCGTAACGGGACATGACTTTTGCGGCGTCCTCTACGGTCTCGCCGGCAGATTTCTTCGTCTTGAGCCTCATAGATTTTGGCTCGAGATACTGGGCATGTCCGCCGAGCTCCGTGGCCGCCGCCTCAAAGGACTGGCGCGTCCTGACCGATGGGTTGAAAAAGAACATGAAAAAAGAGCGATATTTCAGAAGTGAGGTAAAGGGCTCTTCGTATCTCTTTTCCCTCATCTCACGCGCCAGCCTGAGGATCCTGTCCAGGTCCGCCTTGTCCCAGTCCGCGGTCGTGATGAAATCCCGTCCGTAATATCTGGATTTCGCCATCTCACACCTCATCACATTATGAGGGCCATTATGGCCTTCTGTATGTGCAGCCTGTTTTCGGCTTCGTCGTAAACTATGGATCTGGGCCCATCGATGACCTCGTCGGTGACCTCCTGATTCCTGTCTGCGGGCAGGCAGTGCATGAACACGGCGTTTGGATCTGCCTCTTTGAAGTGCTCCTCGGAGATGCACCAGTCCTTCCTGAACTGTTTCCTGTATTCGGCGTCCTCCTCCTTGCTCATGAGGAAGGAGCCCCAGCTCTTGGCATAGATGACATGGGCGTCCTTCGCCGCCTCGTAGATATCGTGGGTTATCTCGATGTGAGCTCCGGACTTCTTGGCGGCCTCTTTGGCGAACTCCAGGTACTCGGGATCCACATCGTACTTCGGCGGATAGGCGAGGGTGAGGTTGAAGCCCATGATCCCGGCGGCGATGAGCATGGTCTGGGGAACTCCCGCCGACTTGATCCTGTCGGAATATGCCCAGCTCATGACGATCTTCTTGTCCCTTATGTCTCCGAACTTCTCCTTCATGGTCATGATATCGGCCATTATCTGGCAGGGGTGCTCCTTGTCGTCGAGGGCATTGATGACGGGTATGGTGGCGTTGTCGGCGAAACTCCTGAGTATCCTCCTGGCATCGCCGTATTTTTCAAGTCCATAGAGACGGATCATGATCCCGTCGATATAGCGCGAGAGGACTCTGGCTGTGTCCTCCATGGTTTCTTTGTGCGCGAGCTGAAGGTGCTCGGGATCGTAGAACTGGGCATGTCCGCCGAGCTGGGTCATGCCCACCTCGAAGGAAACTCTGGTCCTGGTGGAAGGTTTTGCGAAAAGCATCCCGAGAGTTTTCCCTTTCAGGAGCTCGGGGAAGACACCGACGGCAGCCTGGGCTTTAAGCCAGAAGGCCACTTCCAGCATAGTTTCGAGCTCTTCCTTCGTGAAGTACATGAGGCTTATGAAATCGCGTCCCTTTAAGGCTCTCGTCAGCATGTTTCTCCTCCTTTTTGTTTTTAACGACCAGTTTAAGCCGTTTAGTATACCGTTATCTTCAAGCAGTGTAAAGATTTTGTGGAAATCGAATCCCCTCGGGGGAGACCTCCCCTTGACAAAACCTTTGTTTCGGATTATACTTTGTATTACAAAGTAATTTGTGAAATTGAAAAAGGGGAAAGCGTTATGAGAGGTTCGATAGCAGACGATCTGGATCCTTTGATCCACGAGAGAGTGCGGCTTGGGATATTGACTTTGCTTTCGGTCCAAGGGACTCTCGATTTCAAGACGCTCAAAGAGTCCCTGAACGTGACCGACGGGAACCTGTCCCAGCATCTGAGAAAGCTCGAGGACGGCGGGTACATTGAAGTTCACAAGACATTCGTAAAGAGGAGGCCGAGGACCACCTATTCCCTGACAGAGCTGGGGAGGGAAAGGCTGGCCCTCTACATAGAGAAGTTGGAACAAATACTCAAGGAGGTAAAAGATGCAGGCAAATAACGAAGTAAACGACATACTCAACACCCTCGAATACATACGAGGGCTGGCAGCCCAGGGGAAGAAGGAGATGGCGCACATGTGGAATTACATCAGCGCCTTCGGTTTTTATGTCTTCCTGGGCTCCTTCTCGGGGGCTCTTTTCGGGGAGTGGAGGATGTGGGTCTGGGCACTGCCCGTCGCGTTCTTTCTCAGCACTGGACCATCTCTCGGCTGGATCAAGAGCTTTCTGACCTGGGTCCTGATTTCAGCCGCGGTCGTGTTGGCGGCGAGCCTCGTTAAAAGCATCGTCCTCGTTATCGCCATCGTCATCATTGGGGCGGCGATCGGCTTTAATTTTCTCTATGGGACAGCACCTCAGGCAAAGGAGAAGAAAAAAGCCTTCACGGTGGCACCGAGGCTCGGCATATTCTGGGGAATTCTCATGGGAGGTACCGCCTTTAACGTGAGTTGTCTCGCGACTGTAAAGGACGTGAACACCGATGTGGTTCAGATACTTCTGTGGCCCTTCGCCACGGGCATAGGTTATCTCATAACCGGATTTTTCACGGCGAGGGAATTCACCGTTCTCGGGCTCCTGGCTATATTCGGCGTTCCCATTGTTTTCCTTGTGGCTCCGTCCTACACCTATGTTTTCTTCGGGCTGATAGGGCTCGCAGTGGGTTTGATAGGCATAAAGCTGCGCCTAGAATCGAAAAGGAGGTCATGAAATGCTCCGGAAACTCACATTTTCGGTCCTGATCTTCGTCCTCTCGGGGGGTGTCCGGGCGGGGAGGTATGAGGCGCTGCTTCAAAGGCTGGACCGCGCGGCCGATATGTGGGACAGAGACTCTCTCATTAACGTCCACGATGAGGTCTACGAATATTACCAGCTTGAAGAGGAAAACGAGGCGAGAGTTCTCCTCGGCATAGCTGATTTCTGGCTTTCGTCCTATTACTGGAATTCCGATCGCGACAGTTCGAAGGTCTACCTGGAGGAGTTCGTTGAAGTCGTCGAGGAAGTCCCGGAAGAGGAATTGACCTCCGATGATCTCGCCTTTCTCGGTTATTGTTATAATACGCTCATCCCGCTAAGGGGCTTCACGAGCGCGCCATCTCTCGGGAAAAAATCATCGGATGCCTTCAAGAGGGCCAGGGCGAAAGGCCCCGACAATCCGAGAGTTTACCTTCTCAGGGGAATATCGGTTTACCGGAGGCCGAAGTCCTTCGGAGGAGGTGCTGGAAAGGCGCTTCCCCTGCTGAACAGGTCCCTCGAGCTCTGCAACGACGATAAGGGTCCCGTTAAGTGGGGGAAGCGCGTAGCCCTGGTCCATAAGGCTCTGGCATTGAAAGATCTCGGAAGGGAGGACGAGGCTCTTTCGGTCCTGAAGAGTGCAGTCGCCGAATTCCCCGATTTCGGATGGGCGAACTCGCTCCTCGCCAGGTGGAGTGAAAGGCGATGAACATGCTCAGCACTGCTGTCCTTCTCTCCTTCATACTGAAGGGAGTGGTGGTGGACAGGGAGACAAAGAAACCGGTTCCCTATGCAGCCCTGGAGCTAATCGATGAAAGTAGAGGTACCTATGCCGAGAGAGATGGCAGTTTCAGCCTTTCCATCAGTGAAAAGGGAATAATTCACCTTAAAGTGAGCGCGATCGGCTATGAGGCAAAGACCTTGAGACTCCGGATCAGAGGTGACCGCACCGTCAGGATATCCTTGAGGCCCAGGGCAGTCCGTCTCGAAGAGATAGTCGTTTCCCCTGGCAGGGGGACGATAGACGAGGATGTCGGTCCGGGGAAAGGGACCATGTCTGGAATGGACATCCTCATGATGCCGGGATCGGCCACCGATCCCTTCTGGGCGCTCAAAACCCTTCCAGGCACCTGCGCCGGCACCGACAATGCCGTGATAGCACTGCAGGGCGGGAACCCCGAGGAAATAGGGGTGTATGTCAACGGCCTGAGGGTGTCTCATCCCTACCATTACGAGGGATCGGGAGGTGGTCTGTTCAGCCTCATAGACGAAAGCATGGTTGAAAGAGCCGAGTTATACTCAGCCGGATATCCCGCGGATTACGGCAACGCCCTCTCGGGAGTTCTATCAGTAAAAACCAGAAACGGCATCCCCAACGGCCAGAAGAGCTTTGAGATGAGCATGGCGGGGATGTCGCTGAATCTCGCCGGAGATAACTACAACTTTCTAATCTCGAGAGGCTACACGGAGCCTATCAAGTCCTTTTTCGGAGAAAAAAAGAAATTCACGCTCTATCCCAGAACTTACGACCTGCAGGGAAGTCTCGGAATCAGCCCGTCGGCGAGGGCTCATCTGTCCCTCTTTGCCTTGGCGGGATGGGATGCCACGGGAGTGGACCTGAGCGATCAGGGATTTGAAGGCGAGTACAGGAATAATTCAGCAAAGGGAATGGGCGGCGCGAAGATTACTGCCGATCTTGAGGGGGCGGCTCTCGAGCTCAGCATCGGGGAGAGCTTTTACAGGAGTGAGACATCCATAGGCGATCTCTGGAGTTTCATCCGCGATGAGAAGGAGCTCGAGAGCCGCCTCGTCATAGAAAAAGGCGCGGGCAAAAGTTTGTTGATAAGGGGCGGGATGGACCTGAGACAAATCGTGGGGAGATATGATGCCGTCCTGCCCCTGGATTCCTCGCGATGGAGAGACCCCGAGAGCCCCGGAGACACTGTTTCCCAGGTCTACGGAGACTGGGAGGGTGGATTTTTCCTCTCGTCAAAGTATGCATTGACGGGCAGGCTTTTCCTGGAGGCGGGACTGAGGGGATTTCTTTCCGAAACCTCTCCGACGTTCAGGCTTTATCCGAGAGTTGCCCTCGCAGTGGTCGATTCCGGATGGACCCTGCGATTCGGCGGTGGACTTTACGGGCAGGCTTTCCATCCTTTTCGGCCGGGGTCGGGGAGAACTGCTTCAACCGTATCCAGGGCGATCCACGGCGCGGTCAGCCTCGAAAGAAATCTCAACGCCTCCTTCGCCCTTAAGGGCGAGTTGTTCTGCAAGGGCTATCGAGACCTCCCCGTCGATGAAAATCCGAGGACAAAGGGGAGGGGAAGGTCCTGGGGAGCTCAGTTTCTCGTCAGGAAATTCAACGGCAATCCGAAGGGCTGGCTTTCTGTGACTTACCTCAGGTCATTCAGATCTGCCGACACGACGCTCAGGGAGTACCGGTCCGATTACGACACTCCGCTCATATTCTCGCTGGTGTCGCAATCTTACCTGGGGAAAGGTTTTTCCCTCGGAGTGAAATTGAGATATGCTACAGGCAGACCCTATACGCCTGTTACGGGCGCTCGGTTTGAGAGCGGGGGTTGGGTTCCGCTTTACGGCGAGATAAATTCCAGCAGATACCCCTATTATCTGAGGGCAGATATGCGGCTGACGAGATTCTCGACGTTGAGGGGCTATCCCTTTATCATCTTTCTCGAGCTCCTGAACGTCACGAACAGAAGGAATGTGGTGGCCTGGACCTATTCAGAGGATTACTTTGAGAGAAAACCCGTCGTCTATTTCAGATTCATGCCGGTTCTGGGTTTCGTTTTGATTTTCTGAATTTCCCGGGCGACGCAAATTTCCTTTTCCAATTAGTGCCTTGCATATCCGCACTGGAGCTTGAACACGGCGATGATCCTCTGTATCTAATGAAAAAAGGCCGAAACGTGCCGAGAGGTCGTTCGGTAAACGTCAAGGGAGGATTGATATGAAGCTGATATCAGAGATGAAAGCGGTCAACATACCCGTGCTCCTTGCTCTCGTCCTGGGAGCCACACTCTTAACCGGTGGGTGCGCCAGGAGGACGGTCTACGTCAGAGTGGCGCCACCACCCGCCAAGCAGGAAATTATACCGCCGAGACCCGCGCCGAAAGCGGTCTGGATCCCCGGACACTGGAAGTGGACAGGATCTGGTTACAAATGGGTTCCGGGACACTGGGTCCTGAAACCAGCGGGAAAGGCATGGGTCCCGGGGCACTGGAAGAAGACGGGGCACGGCTGGGTCTGGATCCCGGGACACTGGAGGAGGTAAGGCAGGACGTTTTACTATCGGAATTTTCCGAGATTTTAGGGTTCAGATGGCGGAGACCTCAAGCGCCAGCTGGGCATAGAAAGCCGTGGCTTTGACGAGGTCGTCGACCGGGCAGAATTCCATGGGTGCGTGGGCGAGGGAGGGGTCTCCAGGACCGAGTCCCAGGGAAGGGATTTTGTGGAGGCCAGCGGTGGCAACGCCGTTGGTGCTGAACTTCCAGACGTCAACCACAGGTTCGGTATTGAAGACCGACCTGTAAGCTTCCTTTGCGGCTTTCAGGAAGGGGTGGTCTTCCTCGAGAAGCCAGGGAGGGTAGAGGGGCTCCTTCCGATAAAGAAGGCCCGTGTAGGATTTTATGGGATCCTTGACGAGCCTGACCAGAGCTCCGGCTTTCCTGACGGCGTCGAGCGAACGCAGCTCATGGACGGCGGCCTCCTCGTCTTCCCCGAGAGTCAACCTACGGTCGATGTGGATAGAGGCCCGATCCGGAACTGCACAGAGCGAAGGAGCCTCAGATCTCACCTCGCTGACAGTGAGTTTTCCCTTTCCGAGTACGGGATGTTCCCGGAGCCTTTCCCTGAGTTTCAGCACCTCCTCCAGGATCGGGACCATTTTCTCTATGGCGTTCACTCCCTCCTCCGGCATGGATCCGTGGGCAGACCTGCCCCTCACTTCTATCTCTATCTCGGCTCTTCCGAGGTGCCCCCTCATAATGCGGAGGGAGGAGGGCTCGGTGAGCACGACGAAATCAGGCCTTATCCCATCTTCCTCAATAATATATCTCCATGCGAGCCCCTCGCGGGGCTCCTCGAGGACCGATGCCACAACGCTCACCCTGAGGTCATCCGGTAAACCGCTCTCCTTGAGGAGGGACAGGGCAACTATGGCCGAGGCGAGTCCTCCCTTCTGGTCGCTCGCACCCCTTCCGTAGATTTTCCCTTCTATCAGCTCTCCCCGGAAAGGATCGACTTCCCATGCCTTGAGGTCCCCGGCGTCAACGACGTCCATGTGGCCATCGAAGACCAGGTGTTTCTCTCCCTTCCCTATCGTTCCGATCACGTTTCCCATGGGATCGACGGTTATATCGTCGATCCCCAGTTTGAAAAGGGCTTCCTTTACCCTCTCGGCCATATCCCCCTCGCGGCCAGGCAGGCTCTTCGCAGCTATGAACTTCAGGAGCAAATCAATCAAAAGCGATCGCCTCTCTTCTGCCTTTTCGAGGAAGCTCATCTCAATGTATTATCTCCCACTTAGGCCTGTACTTCGCAAGCTGTTTCTTCGTGTAATCGTCCATGGGATGGGGCCTCTCGGGTATCTCGAGCTCCTTTTTGACGTCGCAGAGCGGGGTGGAGAAGTACCTCTGCCCCGAGTCATTTATCATGGTGACGATCACCTTCAGCTCGGGGTGGAGCCTCGCCAATTTAAGCACGGCTGCCACGTTGCTTCCCGAGGAGATGCCGCAGAAAAGCCCCTCTTCCACGGCAAGCCTTTTGGCCATCTGAATCGCTTCCTCAGAAGAAGTCGTGATCACTCCGTCGAGTATCGAGAGGTCCAGGTTTCTCGGAACGAAGCCATCTCCTATTCCCTCAATCCTGTGAGATCCCCAGACTCCTTTGGAGAGCAGAGGGGCTTCCGCGGGTTCCACCGCATAGAGCTTGATCTCAGGCTTTCTCTCCCTGATGTACCTTCCGACGCCTGTTATCGTTCCTCCGGTCCCCTGGGTGGCCACGAAGGCATCTATTCTGCCCTCGGTCTGTTCCCATATCTCCGGTCCCGTGGTCAGATAGTGAGCCTCGGAGTTATCGGGGTTGGAGAACTGGCCGGGCTCCCAGTATTTCCCCGGATTTTTTTCCTTGAGTTCCTTTACCTTTTCAAGGCAGAGGTCCACGTCGCTCTCGCCGCCCGGGGTAAATATGAGCTTCGCCCCGTAGGCGCGCATCAGCTTCTTTCTCTCCTCGCTCATACCTCCTGGCATGACGATGGTGACGGGATAACCGAAGAGGGCTCCGACGAAAGCACAGGATATGCCGGCATTCCCCGTGGAGGACTCCAAAATCTCCATTCCCGGCTTCAGTTCGCCTCTCTCTATCGCCTTTTTGATCATGTGGTAGTAAATCCGGTCCTTGAGGGATCCCGTGGGACTGTACCATTCGATCTTTCCGTAAATGACTACGTCGAGTCCCTCCTTTTCGGGGATTTTTTTTATCCTGAAAAGGGGGGTCCGTCCTATCATTTCAAAAATGTCTTCGACCGGTTTTTTATACCTGTCCCAATCGATTGCCATTTCGCTAACCTCCGATTTTTCCCAAAAGTTCATCCAGATCGGAAACCGTTATGGGGCCTCTGTCAACCGATTTCATGGCGCTGTCAATGTCTTTGAGGCCGTTTCCGGTCAGAAGGAGGACGACCCTGTCGCCGTCGGAAACGAGCTCCCTCACCCTGGGAAGGGCGGCAACGACCGATGCCGCAGCTGGCTCAGAAAATATACCCTCTTTTCTCGCCAGAGTCCTTATTGCAGCCAGGATCTCCTGATCGCTGATGCTTATGAAGGTCCCTCCCGATTCCCTCGCTGCTTTCAAGGCCTTTACCTGGTCGCGCGGATTTGCCACCATTATGCTGTCGGCAATGGTGCTTACTGGCTTTACTTCCACCGTCTCCTTACCCTCGAAGAAGGCCTTTTTCAGGGGAGAGCAACCCTCGGCCTGGACACCGATGAGGCGGGGGAGAGAATCGATGAAGCCGATCCTGTAGAGATCCCTAAACCCCTTCCAGACCGACTGAAAAATGCAGCCGTCGCCGACGGGTATTACGACCCAGTCGGGAGCTTTCCATCGAAGCTGTTCGGCGAGCTCGAGGGCGACTGTCTTCTTGCCCTCGCCGAGGTATGGATTGTAAGCTGTGCTTCTGAGATACCAGCCTTTTCTCAGTGCCAGTTCGATCGAGAGGTCGTAGGCATCATCGTAGGTGCCCCTGACCTGGTAGACCTCGGCTCCGAAAACCAAAAGCTGGGCGAGCTTCGCGCGGGGCGCCCTTTCCGGAACCAGTATCACCGTCCTGATGCCTTCGGGGGCAGCGTTGACGGCGAGGGACGAGGCGGCATTTCCGGTGGAGGCTGCCACCATTATGTCCCTCCCTTTCTCGAGCGCATGGGCAACGGCCACCTGGGAAGCCCTGTCTTTTAGAGAGCCCGAAGGATTCAGACCATCGTCCTTGAGCCACAGTTCGCCGAAGTCAAAATCCTTTTCGAGGTTTTTCGATCGATAGAGAGGCGTCCACCCGACCCTCAATCGGGGCAGGCCTCTCGAACCGGAAACGGGAAGGAGTGGCAGATATCGCCACTGAGAAAGAGGTCCCCTCTCTATGTCGGCGACCTTGAGGTTTTTTTTCAGGTCGTCGTAATCGTAGAGCACCTCGAGGGTCCCCTTTATAGGGCCACAGCGAGGGCACACGTATTCCACCTCATCGGGCGAATAAATCCTGCCGCAGCTCATGCATCTGAGCCCTATAACCCTGCCCATTAAAGCTTCCTCCAGATCTCACGGGCCCGGATTCTCGCCTTCTCGAGGACGGAGGCCTCGTCGATATTTGCCAGCTTCCCGTTCCTCATAACTGCCTCCCCACCCACGAAGACGTCGGTGACCTTCAGGGGCAGAAATCCAAAAACCAGGTGCCCCAGCAGGTTGTCGCCGGTGAAGGGTGTGGGGGGAGTGTAATCGACCAGGATAAAATCGGCCCTGTAGCCCTTCTCCAGTTTGCCGAACTTGCCGCCGAAAAACTGCCCGAGGATGGCGGGGTTGTTCTCGAAAACCATGCTGTAGGCCTGAGGATAACCGATCGATGGATTCCCCGTGGCGTGTCTCATGAGGACTATGGCTGCCCTCAACTCGCCGAGAACGTGCTGGGTGTAACCGTCGGTCCCGAGGCCGACCTTCAAGCCCCTCTTAAGCATGGCGGGCAAGGGAGGGTAGCCCACGGCGTTGTTCATGTTGGATGAAGGATTGTGGACTGTGCTGACTCCTCTTTTCTCAATTATGTCGATTTCAGATTCATCTATGTGAACCGTGTGGATCAGGAGAGATCGATCCTTCAGGACCCCTTCCCTATCGAGCCTCTCAACGGTTCTCATTCCGTACTTTTTAAGGCTGTCCTCCAGGTCCTCAATTTCCTCGGCGACGTGTATGTGAAATCCTATGTTCAGGTCCGATTCGGCCTCGCGGCAGAGCTTCAGGGTCTCGGTGGAGAGGGTGAATGAGGCATGGAGGCCGAAGGAAGCCCTTATTTTGTCGTCATCTTTTATTTTCCTCGCAAACCTGACGTTTTCCTCGATGCCCTCGAGGGCCCCCTTTTTGCCGTTCCTGTCTGTAACTTCGTAGGAGAGGACTGCCCTGAGGCCGATCTCTCTGACTGCCTTCTCGATGAGATCGAGGCTTCCCTTGATGTAGTTCGGCGAGGCGTGGTGGTCTATCAGAGATGTGACCCCACACCTCACGGCGCCGATCAGCCCCACCAGCGCGGAGAGATAGATGTCCTCGGGTTCGAGGACGCGATCTAATTTCCACCAGATAAATTCAAGGATCTCTCGGAAACTAGAAGGAGCTCCCTTTATCGGCATGCCGCGGGCCAGGGAGCTGTACAGGTGGGTGTGGGCATTTATGAAGCCGGGCAGGGCGATCTTGCCGCCCCCATCGATCACCTCTGCACCCGGCAGGAGGGCTTTCAGTTTCTCGAAGTCGCCGACCTCCGATATGATCCCGTCCTTCACCAGGATGGAGGATCTCTCCAGAATACCTCTTTCCGAAAGGGTGACGGCAGTGATGTCCTTGAGGATGAGATTCAAGGGGAACCTCCTCAATCGATGGTTTCCATTCGGATGCAGCCGGGCACCGGGCACACTTCCTTGCACAGAGCACAGCCCACACACTTCTCGTCGATCACTCTGGGTTTCCTGTCATCGCCGAATTCTATGGCCATGTGCCCTCCGTCTCTGCAGGAGATGTAGCAGTCTCCACAACCTATGCATTTTTCGAGGTCTATTCTGGATTTCACCTTCTTCAGAGGGAGTTCGTCGTAGCTCCAGACGATGTGCTCCAGGGATTTGCCCACTATGTCCTTAGGGCTCTCGAACCCCATTCTGTCCATGTAGTAAAGGAGCCCGGATTTGAGATCGTCTATGATCCTGAACCCGTGGAACATCACGGCGGTGACGAACTGGACGATGTGGGCGCCCACAAGCATGAACTCGACGGCATCGCGCCAGTTCATTGCCCCGCCCGTACCCGCTATTGGCATTCCGGTATAGCGAGCGATTTCGGCTATCACCCTGAGCGTGATGGGCTTTATTGCCGGCCCCGATAGCCCGCTGTAAGCGCTCTTTCCATCCACCGGGGGATTGGGCACCAGGCTCCAGATGTCGATTCCCATCAGGGCCGGTATGGTGTTTGACGCCGTTATGCCATCGGCGCCGCCCCTCTTGACGGCCATGGCGATCTCAACGATGTCGGTGACCTGTGGTGTTATCTTGATGAGGACGGGTATCTTCTTCCTCGCGCTGACCACCCAGCTCGTGACGAGCTCCGTCGCCTGAGCGCTCTGGGCCAGCATCCTTCCCGGTTCCTCTCCTATATTCCCCTGGGGGCAGGAGAAGCTGCACTCGATCATATCGGCGCCGGCCTCCTCCAGGATCTTCACCAGGGATTGCCATTCCTTCCGGGACGCACCCATTATGGATGCGATGAGCACCTTCTCCGGGAACTCCTTCCTGAGTATCTCTATTCTTCTCGCCACCTCGTCGACATGATAGACAGAGATGAGGTCGATGTTCCCCAGCGAAAGCTTGCTGTCGGCCTCCCTCATGGAGGCAAGCATGGGATAGGCGATGTCAACCCGCGTACCCGGTACCGACGTCGTCTTAAGGACAGCCCCGGCCCATCCGGCTTCGAAACCGCGTCTCAATATATCCAGTTCATCGGTGGAAGGCGCTGCCCCGAGAATGAAAGGATTTTCGAATTTTACTCCGAGAAATTCGGTCTCGAGTTTCATGATGACCTCCCGAGATATTCGGCGATGGCATGAGCTGCTCTTTTTCCCTGTGTTACTGCCTCGACCACGGTTCCTCCCTCGCCAGTCAGGTCCCCGGCAGCGAATACGCCCTCTTTCGAGGTCCTGCCTTTTTCGTCGACGAGAATGAATCCCCTTTCGTCCCTCCTCACTTCGGGGAAGTACGGGGGAGCTGTTTCTCCTATGGCCGGCACAACAACGTCTGCCTCGATGACGAACTGGGAGCCCTCGATGGGCACCGCTCTGGGCCTTCCGCTCTCATCGGCTTTCTCGAGGCGCATCCTGACGAAGCGCACGCCTTCGACCCGATCCCTTCCCAGTATCTCCGTTGGAGAGACGAGGTAGAGGAATTCAACGCCTTTGAGAAAGGTGAGGACCCTTTCCTTCGTCCAGGAAGGTGCATATTTCAGCTCCCTCCTGTAGGCGATGAGAACGTGCGCTCCCTTTTCCTTCAGCACGTAGGCGCTGTCAAGGGCCACGTTGCCGCCACCTATGACAACGGCCCTTTTGCCGGAAAAATCCGTTTTCTCCTCCCTGGCCGACCTGAGGAGCTCCTTCGGCCCGATCACGCCCGGGAGATCGGCGCCGGGAATCTTCAGGTCCCTTTCGACCAGGCCGAAGGCGAGAAGCACGGCATCGTAACCTTCGAGCTCAGTGAGGGATTTGATTTCCTTCCCATCGTAGACCTTTATGCCGGGCCTTTTTAATGCCATTATGTCCCTCTGAACAGCCTCGGATGGCAATCGTCCCAGGGGTATCTCGGCGCTCGGGATGCCGCCGATCCCGTTCCTGTCGAAAATGTGGACCTCGTAGCCGGATTCGATCAGCTTGAGGGCGGCGGTGATGCCTGCGGGGCCCGCTCCAACGATCGCCACTTTCTTGCCTTTCAGCCTTACGGGCTCGATCACGTCCCGATAGCCGAGGGTCTCCGTCACGTAGCTGTGGAGTTCTCTGATCCTTATGGGTTCGTCAATGAGCCCCCTGATGCACTCTTTCTGACAGAGGTTCTCATCGGGACAGACGTAGCCACAGGTGTCGGCGAAAGGATTTGCTGACTTGATCTTTCTGTAGGCCGCTTCAAAATTCCCGGACCTGATGTGGTAAATGAACCCCGGGATATCTATGTGCGCCGGGCAGTTCCTGGTGCAGGGAGGATCGTAGCAGAGTAAGCAACGATCGGCTTCCCTGTAAATAAAAATCGGAGATTTCTGGTTTTCCAGAACTATCGTTTTCATGTCAATCCCACCTTTTCGGTTATTTCCTTTCTTTTAATTTTAACGCTGCCCTTTTTATTGCCCTTATGATCGGGATATAACCCGTGCAGCGACATAAATTTCCCGAGATAGCTTCCCTTATCTCCTCCTCGCTAGGATCGGGGTTCCTGTCGAGGAGGTATTTCGCGCTCATCAACATTCCGGGGATGCAAAAACCGCACTGGACAGCGTCTTCCTCTAAAAATGCCTCCTGCAGGGGATGAAGGGCTTCTTCACCCCCGAGCCCCTCGACCGTGATGATCTCAGCTCCTTCGACCTCTCCCGCGAGGACCAGACAGGAATTGACGGACCTGCCGTTCATCAGGACGGTGCAGGCGCCGCATTCTCCCGTGTCACATCCCCTCTTTGTGCCCGTGAGACCGAGATCTTCCCTCAGGATATCGAGTAGGGTGCGGTTCGCGGGGACCCTGAGCCTCACCCTTTCGCCGTTCACCGTGAAATTAACCGTGAGCTTCTTCATCTCGCCCTCCTGGCTGCCTCCGAGAGGACTCTCGCTGTCAGGTTTTCCACCACCGGCGACTTGTAAGGGGTCGACCAGCGACGTCCCGTGATCTCGAGCATTTTATCCCTCACGATTCTTCCTGCTCTGATAAAGAGAGCTTCCGATGGCTCCTCTCCGAGAAGGAGTTCTTCCACTTCTCTGACCCTGATGGGATGGGGAGCTATGGCCCCCGCCGCAAAACGGGCCTCGCTTATTTTGCCGTCCCTGAGGTTTAGCCAGGCAGCAAAGTTCATTCTTGCCTTGTTGAGGGCATCTCTCCTCGCCAGCTTGATGAAAAATTCCCCGCCCTCATCGCGCTTTTTCACCTTTACCCCTATCAGGATCTCTCCCTTTCTTCTGTCTGTCTTGCCCGGACCTCTGAGGAAATTCTCGAGATCGACCTCTCTCGTTTCCCCTTTCGAGGCAAGTATAAGGACGGCATCGTGAATGAGCAGAGGAGGTATGGAATCAGCACAGGGAGCTGCATTACAGATGTTTCCGCCTATCGTCCCTTTATTTCTAATCTGAATCGAACCCATGCGGGAAGCTGCCTCCGCTATGGAGGGCGCGTAGTGGACCAATAGCTCATTTTCGATGAGGTCGGAAAGCCTCGTGATCGCGCCGATCAGGATGTGTTCTCCCTGGTCCTCTATTCCCGAGAGTTCGTCGAGATCCTTGAGGTCCACGACGAGGCGCGGAGAAAAATCTCCCTTAAGGTAACTCTCCCTGAGCTGAATTATCACGTCGGTGCCGCCCGCCATGGGAATTCCCATTTCCTCGAGGAGGGAAAAAGCATCGTGAAGACATTTCGGTCTCTCGTAATCGATCGGGGGCAGGCTCACTTTCTTTTCCTCCTGAGTTTCCTCCCGAGCAGTACCATCTCGAGGTTCATGGGAAGCTCCCTCAGCCGCTTTCCCGTGGCGTGAAAAATGGCGTTCGCTATCGCCGGTGCGAGAAGCTCATTTGTGGGCTCGCCCAGGCTTTTTGCTCCGAAGGGGCCGTCGGGATCGGGGTTCTCCACGATGATCGGAATGACCTCGGGCACATCCAGCGAGGAGGGAATGGAATAGTCGTCGAAGTTTTTGACCAGCGGGATCCCCTCGCTCACCTCGAATTCCTCGAGGAGTCCGTAGCCCAGAGCCATCGCCACGCCGCCGTAAATCTGGCCTCTCGCCATGGCGGGGTTAATGGCCCTTCCCACTTCATGGGCTGCCGCGACCCTGAGGACCCTCACCTTACCCGTCTCGGTATCAACCTCTACATAAGCCGCCTGGGCTCCGTAAACATAGGTAAAATAAGGAGAGCCGATCCCTTTTTCCTCGTCCCAGTGTATGTCAGGAGTCCTGAACCAGCCGACGGCGTTGAGGCCCTTCCCTCTTCTGATGGCAATGCCCACGGCTTCTTCAAAGGAATATTTGTTTTTCTCGGTCCTGTAGACGCCGTCCTCGAACCAGGCTCTCTCTGCTCCATCCTCCTCCTGCAAAGCTCCAAGGATGACTTCCCTTAACTTCCAGCAAGCTGCCTGGGCAGCGCCGCCCCCAACTATGGTGGCCCTCGAAGCCACCGTCGGACCGGAATCGGGGACCCTCGACGTGTCATAGGGATGCAGCGTCACCCGCTCGATGGGAACTCCCAGTTCTTCGGCTACTACTTGGGCGAGGACGGTCTTTATTCCCTGTCCCATCTCAGTCAGCCCGGCCTCAATCGAGACGCTGGCATCTGAATCTATTTTGACTTCCACTCCCGCTATGTCCACCCCCTCGGCTCCAAGGGAGGCACCCCTGAAACTGCAGGCTATTCCCACGCCGCGCCGGATTTTTCCGTCGCCGCCCGGATTCTTTCGGAGCTCCTCCCAGTTAATCGCATCTCTGACTTTTTCTATCACCTCGTGAAGGGAAACCCTGTGCCTCGTGAGCTTCTGGCCCGTTGCCGTCTCGTCGCCATCCCTGAGGCCGTTTTTGAGGCGAAACTCTATGGGGTCCATTCCCAGTTCATTGGCAGCCTCATCCATCAGGGATTCGATGGCAAAATTGGCCTGGGGCGAGCCGAAACCCCTCATGGCGCCGGTGTAAGGGTTATTCGTGTAGACGCCGTAAGTGTCCACCTTGACGTGGGGAACCCTGTAGGGCCCGGCGGCCTGCACGGTGGATCGCCAGGTCACGAAGGGCGTCGTGGAGGCATAGGCCCCGCCGTCAGCGGCCATGTATGCCTGCAACGCAACTATCGTGCCGTCCCTTTTAAGGCCAAGCTTGTACCTGAGCACGTAGGGATGCCTCTTGTAACTCTCCCTCATGGATTCCTCGCGCGTGTTGACGAGCTTGACGGGCCTCCCGGTTTTCAGGGCGAGGAGGGCGGCCCTCGCCGCCATCACCGTCATGACGTCGTCTTTGCCGCCGAAAGATCCGCCGAGAGGTGTCTGGATGATCCGGACCTTCGCCATGTCCAGGCCCAGGACCCTTGCCACGTTTTTCTGGGTAGTAAAGGCGTTCTGGATACAGCCCCAGATCTCGATCCCGCCGTAATCCACGGGCCTCGCCACCACAGCTTCGGGCTCGATGTAAGAATGCTCTATGAACTGTGTTTTGTATTCCCTCTCGATAACGAGATCGGCCTCTTTGAAGCCCTTCTCCACATCCCCCTTCCTGACTTTGTGGTAGACTATGACGTTTCCGTCCTCGTGCACCTTTGGGGCATCGTCTTTCAACGCCTCCTCGGGGTCGAAGACCCCGGGGAGAACCTCGTAATCGACCTCGATCGCCGAAAGGGCTTTTCTCGCGGTGTCCATGTCCTCGGCAGCCACGGCAGCGATCCCATCACCTATATATCGCACCCTCTCCCAGGCAAAAACGGGCTGATCCAATTTTACCACTCCCACCAGCTTCGACCCCGGGATGTCATCGGCCGTTATGACGGCGCGAACGCCTTTGATCCTCTTTGCCTTCGCCGTGTTTATTTTCAGGATCTTCGCATGGGGATGCTCGGCCCTCAGGACGGCGCCGTAAAGCATCCCGGGAAAAGAGATGTCCTCGGCGTAAAGCGCCTTACCCGTGACCTTCGCGAGGGCATCTACCCTTTTCACCGGCCTGTTGACATATTTGAACATCAGGGGAGACATCGCATTCCCTTGTACAATAACGATCCCACCATGTACCTTCTGTAACTCTCCGTGGACCTCAAATCCGTTATAGGCGTGGACTCGGAGGCACAGATCCGCGCCGCCTCTCTCATGACATCTTCGCAGAGCTCTTTCCCGCGGAGAAATTCCTCAGTTTCAGGAGCACTTATGACCCTCGGGGCAACGGCTCCAAGAGCGATTTTCGCTCTCTCGACTCTCTTTCCCTCGAGTTGAAAGAGGGCAGCAACGGAGACCTTGGCGATGATGAGCGCCCTTCTCTGTCCCAGTTTGAAGAAAAAGCCCCTTTCGTTCTCTTTGGCAACCGGCACGCGGATTTCCGCTATGAGCTCACCGGGCTCCAGTATGTTCTTTCCCGGGCCTGACTGAAATTTCTCGACCTCTATTTCCCTTTCTGAATCTGATTTTCTCAGGGACAAAAGGGCGGAATGGACGTAAAGGGCCGGCATGGTATCCGCAACGGGAGAGGAATTCCCGATATTTCCTCCGATCGTGGCGATGTTTCTTATCTGAGGAGAGCCGAAGACCTTAGCGGCTTCGTGCAGGACGGGGAGATACTTCTTTACCGTCTCCGATTCGAGAAGCTCACCTATGGTCACCGTGCTTCCTATCTTCACGAAATTCCCGTCCTTCTCGATATAGTGAAGTTCGTCGATCTTCGAAAGGTCAAGTAGATACTCGGGAGCGATGATCCTGTCCTTTAGCCTCACCACGATGTCCGATCCCCCGCCGAGGATCACAGCCCTTTTGCCCTTCTCCCTGAGAAAGGACAGGGCTTCATCGAGAGTCCTCGGCTGTATGAAATCAACTGCCATATCTCGATCTCCGTGTTTTCACCAGCTC
>JAGGUL010000104.1 GCA_021158525.1 Candidatus Hydrothermota bacterium
ACCGCAGGGCCCTTATGAGAAATCAGGTAATTTCGCTTTTCACGCACGGCAAAATCAGGACCACGCTTCAGAAGGCTAAAGAGACGAGAAGATACGCCGAAAAGATGATCACCCTTGCGAAGAAAGGTGATCTTCACTCGCGGAGGCTTGCTCTCTCCTTTCTGACCGACAGGAAGATCACAGGAAAGCTCTTCCACGAAATAGCGCCGCTCTTTTCCAACAGGAACGGGGGCTACACGCGCATCATCAGGCTTGGCCCGAGAAAAGGGGACGGCGCCGAAGAGGCCCTCCTCGAACTTCTTGAGTTCCCGCGGGAGGAAAAAGAAGAGTCAGGTAAGGGCAAAAAGGGTAAAAAGGCCAAAAAGGAGAAAAAGGAAAAACAGACGGGGCAGCAGGCGGAGCAATAGGGTACCTCAACTTTCGCCGCTCATTCTTTTTTCCAGCGCCCTCTGTGGAGGGTTTTTATCATTATCAGAAGTATGCAATAATACAGAAAACATAAAGCGGGAGGAAAACTGCCCGCCTTCTGAAAGGCACCGGGCAAAGAAGATGCCCTGTCGATAACCCAGAGTAAAACCCCAAGTCCTTTTTCTGCCAGTACTGTGTAGCTAAGGGCAACCCTGACCGATAGGAAGCTGAACGTAAGCCCGAGGAGCATCCAGGTCAAAATGAGCCACAAGCCGGGAATTGCAAGGAGATTTACGAAAGGAGAAAGGGGAGAGAAGCCACCGAAAAGGGCCAGGGATACGGGAAGCGTGAAAAGCTGAGCTGCGAGGGAGACCGTGAGGGATGAAACGAGATATCTGATCGCCTTCTTGCCCCCAGAAAACCTCGAAATCACGGGCAAACTATAAAGTATACCAAAAGTTGCAAGATATGATAACTGAAAACCCCCCTCGAAAAGCCCCTCCGGGAAGAGAAAGAGAAAAATAAGCCCTGAAAACCCCAGGGAATTGAGGCCGTAGCTCTTTCTTTCGAACAGAAGCCCCAGCATAAAGCCAGTGATCAGGAGGACAGCCCTCCACAGTGAGGCCCTAAGCCCCACAAGGTACAGGTAACTGTAAAGAAAGACCATGGATAGAAGAACCGTCGTCCTGCGACCTCCCCTGAAAAGTCCAAGCATGAAGAAAAAGACAGAGAAGATCAGGCCCACATGTAAGCCGGAGAGGGCAAGGAGATGCATGGTCCCTGTTAGCCTCATCTTCCTTTTGATCTCAGCCGGAACCGACCTCCTCTCACCGAGAAGGAAAGCCCTCATCAGTCCGGAACACTTCCTTGAAATGCAGAGCCTGTTGATTCTCCTCCTTAGACTTCGCAGAGCCCTTCCTCTCAAACTACGTTTTCCCCATTTCAGCACCCTCCTTGCCCTGAGCCTGCAGTCGATCCCCGAATGAAAAAGATATCGATCGAACTCGTCCCGGAGGTCAAGAGGCAAAAGGTCGCCCGCGAGGAAAATTTTCGATCCCGGGGGCAAGGAAGGCCATCGTCCCCAATAAACCTCCTGGTTCAGAGAAGTCCCGCGGAGGATTGCCTCTCCCCTGCCCTCCCCTGAGACTTCCAGGTGGATCCTGACCCCCCGAATCCTCCTCTTGAGATGAAACCGCGTAGAGATCTCGACCCGATTGCGGATACCCCCTGCGAGGAAAAGGAACCCCAGAAAATGCACGTAATTCAATTTTTCGAAGAAGATCAACATCAGAAAAAGGGCGGATCCAGCCAGAACTAACGGCAGCCAGCTCCGCGACGCGTAGATCCCCGCCGAAAAGGCGAGGAAAGCCCACAATGCTGGATAACGATGAATCCCCTCCCCTATTATCGAAATCCACCCCCTTTAGCTTTGTCCGTAGTCCCCAGTTAAGCCAAAAATTCTCTCCCTTTCTTTATCCCTGCCTCTTCTTACCCCTTGATCCCAAAAACCACGAAATCACTTCCTTCAACTACCTGTGTAAACTCATCCTCATATGACGCAACTGAAGCAGATCCTTAAAAGCTACAACCTCACTGCAAAATCCAGGCTATTTTTTCTTCTTCCCATTCTTCTCCTTCAGCAATTCTTTCAACCTGCTAACCGTGTAGGAAGCTATAATGTAAACCTGATCGTCTCCCTCTTTGCCCAGATAGTACCGGTTTTTGTCATCTTTCTCCCCCACCTTCAGCTTCACCTCCTCGCCGCCGATAGGAACGAGGGTCACGCTGTACTGAGGATCGTCGAGGCCCGCGGCAGCAAACGATATGGTGTCATCGAAGGAAACGGCCGTCAACCTGGACCAGGTGCCGAGGAAGGACCGGATCTTGCTTGTGTCGCAATCTCCTTCCTTGACCGAATAGAGCGTATCCTCTTTAACGACTCTGCAGAATTTCTCTCCCTTCCTGACGGAGAACTCCTCTATACTATCCCTGTCAAACTCGACTATCTTTCTATCCCGCCACCTGTCAGGGCTCGCGTAAAAAACGGACCTCAGGTACCTGTTGGCCAGGTACACGCCTTTCTCGCCGGCTTTTCTGACGTAGCTCGAGTTGAAATCGGGCCCGCTCTTTCCCACGATGATGTCCAGAACCGTATCTTCTCCTGACAGAAACAGAGCTCTCAAGCCCTTTTCGTCGACCTCATATTCCCCGTATCTCTCGCTACTCGAAGAGACGAGTTCGCCCCGAAGGGAATCGAGAGTCCCAAAAAGACGATCTATCTTCTTCTCATCCGTCCTCTTCTTTTTCCCGAGGATCTCCACGAACCACGAACCGTCCTCTTTAACGAGCCTCGACGTATCGCTGTCACGGGAAATGACGATCTGATCGATTTTTTCGGTCTGTTTCTCCGAGATAAGTCTTTTCAAATGAGGGCTGAGCCTTCTTGTCCTGCTTCTTTCCACGAGAAAGGCCAGTAAGGCGAGGATAATAAGTATTATGAGCAGCTTTACCGTTCCCCTCATCTCAAAAAGCCTCCTTTTCCCTTCTCCTTATATAATACCTGACAAGGCCAAAGACGATTACCACCACAGCCATGCCGAAAGTATTGAAGAGCTTGAAAAGCGTCTTCGCGGTATCGGACACGGGTTTTATTGGCCTCTCCACTGCGAGCTTGGACCTGATGGATATAAGCTTCTCTCCGAATCCGAGATAATCCACAGCGTTCATGAAGAAAGCAAGGTTCTCTTCGTAGTTGCGTACGAACCCATCTTCCAGGAATTTGGAGTTCCCGACAACGAGGATAGCTGTCTCGGGGCTCAGCAGGGTGTCCTCTGAGGTCGAATCGGAAAAGGCGGACTTGAAATTACCCTTGAGGAGCACGGCCAGAACCCTTTTCTCCGTACCGCCGGGTTTGGGCTTGGGGAGCATCTCGGGGTTCAGCGTTATATAGCCCTCCTGAGTCCAGCTCCTGTGCGTGGTCATCACGAGAGTATCGACCGACAGGGAAGAATCACCGACGAACTCCAGCGATGAGGGCCAGGGAAACACCGGCGAGCTGAGGTCCCTCACTATGGGGTTGGTTCTGGATAGGTTTTCTTTACGAACTTTGACCCAGCAGGGATAGGGAACGAAAAACCTGATATACCCCGAGCTGAAGGGAGCTATCTCGTTGGAAACATCCATAACCAGATCTCTTTTCACCCTGACTCCGTATGACTCGAGGAATTTCAGAGGTTCCCTGGGAGCGGGATGGGCTTGGAGGTTCTCCCCCACCTCTATTCCGTCGGCAAGGAAGATAACTCTCCCGCCCTTCATTATGTAAGAATCTATCTCCTTCTTCATGGCCTCATCGAGCTTGCTCACACCGGCTACAACCAGGAGATCGAGATCGAGCGGTACGGAGTCTTTTACCTCGACGACCTGATACTGCTTTGACATCTCGTCTCTGACCTCGCTGTAGTCTTCGTCGAAACTATGATCGTCGCCGGATAGAACGAAGCCGACCTTTCTCTCGCCGCCCTCCACGAGTTTGAGTATCCTCGAGGTCAACTCGTATTCTATATTGTCAGCTCGGTTGAGCACCGGAATGATCTCGTTCTTGTCACCATAGAAAAGAGCCACCCCGAGATAGCCCTTGACCACTTCCAGTTTGTTCCTCGCGAGGACGTTCATCTGAACGGGCGGGATGCCGAGCCTCATCACCATCGACTCCGTCTCCTTGTCCTTCTGTGGATCTATGAACTCCACCCTGACCTTGCCACGGGATGCGGCGCGGTATTCCTCGAGGAGATCAGAGAGCTGTTCGCGCAGGGGAAGCAAATTAGGCGGCAGTTTTTTGGAAAAGAAAACCTTTATTATGAGGAGATCATCGAGATTCCTGACCGCTTCCTTCGAAGATCTCGAGAGGGTATAGAGCTTCCCGGAGGAAAGGTCCGCCCTGACAAACAGCCTGGATGAGATGAAATTGAGGACGACGAGGATCAGAAAAACAAGCAATACGTTGACGTACTTTTCCCTTCTCATCTCTTATCCTCCACTGCTCTTAAGCTGAGATACAGGAAAAACCAGATAACGGAGAGATAGTAGATCACGTCTCTCGAATCTATCACGCCGCGTGCTATGGAGTCGAAGTGAGAACCGAGCCCGAGATACCTGAAGACAGATGCGATCGCCGGCGGAAGGGTCACGAGGACGAAGTTCTCGCCAACGAGAAACAGCGCAAAGCAGATAATCGCCCCGAGGATAAAGGCAACTATCTGGCTGTCGGTGAGGCTCGAAGCAAAGGTCCCTATGGATATGTAAGCCGCTCCGAGGAACAGAGCTCCGAGATATCCGCCGATTATCTGTCCCACATCGGGGCTTCCCAGAAAGGCACCTGTTATGGGAAGAGGCAGTGTGAGCAGAAGAGAAATCCCAAGAAAGGCCAGACTCGCCAGGAATTTCCCGGTAAGGACCTGACTCTCCTTAAGCGGCAGGGTGAAAAGGATCTCGATCGTCCCGAGTTTCCTCTCCTCAGCCCAGATCCTCATTGTGATGGCAGGGATGAAGAGCAGGAAGAGCCACGGCATGAGAAGGAAGAAAGACCTGAAACTGAGCTGATTCACGATGAAAAATCCCCTCAGGAAGAGCCAGTTCGCCAGGACGAGGAAAACGACGAGATATATGTACCCCATCGATGATTGAAGATAAGACCTGAATTCCTTCCTGAAAACAGCTCTTACCCCTTTCATCATTCCTCCGTTGTTAACTGTAAAAATACCTCCTCAAGGGTAGCCCTTTCCCTCCAGATCTCGAGAAGCTTGAAGTTGTGTTCCACGGCGAAGTCAAAGAGCTTCTCCCGAATATCCTCAGCCCCTTTAGGCCTTATGGCGAACTTGAACTCATCGCCATCAACCGATACGAGCTGAAAATCCTCAATGAAATCCAGTGAAGTGAGCTCTCTCTCAAGATCAGCCCTTCCATCCTTGAAAACCGCATAGAGAGTCTCGCCCTTTTCCGCTTTCCTTTCGAGCTCCTCGATCGTGCCTTCGGCCACTATTCTGCCCTTGTTGATGATGATAACCCTGGAACTCGTGGCCGAAACCTCGGGGAGAATGTGCGTTGAGACAACGACCGTCTTCTCCCTTCCGAGGTCCTTGATAAGACCCCTTATCTCCACGATCTGAGAGGGGTCCAGCCCCGATGTCGGCTCATCGAGTATCAATATATCCGGGTCGTGAAGCAGAGCCTGCGCCAAACCCACTCTCTGCCTGTAACCTTTGGAAAGCTCGCCTATAGGCCTTTTCAGGACGCCGCTAATCCCTGCGATCTCCGAAACCCTGCCCATCGCTTCCCTCAGTTCGGAGCTCTCCAGTCCTCTGGCCTCGCCGATGAACTCGAGGTATTCCCTGACCTGCATATCCATATAAAGCGGATTATCCTCGGGAAGGTAGCCTATCCTTCTTTTCACCTCAATGGGATATGAAGCGACATCGTAACCGGCGACCACAGCATTTCCCCCGTCGGGCCTGAGGTAACCGGTGATGATCCGCATGGTTGTGGTTTTTCCCGCTCCGTTCGGGCCGAGAAACCCTATGATCTCTCCCTTCTTTATGGAAAAGCTAACACCATCCAGTGCCCTCACCTGACCATAAGTTTTTACGAGATCGTTGACCTCTATCATCGCCCGGCTCCTTTGTTGATCTGATCTATAATCCCCCTACTGAAAGCCCTGAAATTTTATCCTCGGAGGCTAAGGCTGTCAATATTAAGATCCGGGAACCGCTACCAAGTTCCCCCAAATTTTTCCAGAGCCAGAATTCCGCCAAGCCCTTGACAGAAAAGAGATAAGAACTTAATATATGCTCCAGTCTCGTGGGGATGTAGCTCAGTTGGGAGAGCACAGGCTTTGCAAGCCTGGGGTCGGGGGTTCGAATCCCCCCATCTCCACTTTAAGGACAGCAATATCCCCCTCCTGCTTCGTTCATTCCCCTGTTACCTCAGTGATTTTTCAGCGGCTTATCCTTTTGGTCCTCAAGTCCTTACGAGGAAGAACCTCCATGGTAGCGCAGTCGGAATCGATCGCTGAACCGATCCTGGCTTCCACACAGGCCGTGTATGTCCCAACGTACTGTGAATCCTCCGGTATGTAAATTCTGACTGCCTCAGATTTAGTCTCACCAGCAGCGAGATAAAAGGTCACCATGTTCGACTGAATGACCACGCCGTCCTTCCGCAGGGTCCCCTTGATCTGCACGAATCCGGCCTCATCGCCACAATTGGTAACTTCACCGGAGATAGTCACTGTCTGCCCTATGTAGGCCGAGGATGGAGCCTCTATGTCGATCTCCACACAGTCGGCGGCCCATGCCCCGCCCACGAGGGCTAAAGTTGCCACCACAGCCATCACCATATACTTAACCTTCATCTCACTACCTCCCTTTTATAAAAAGCACCAGTAGAAAATAACTTCGTTTTCTTTACCTTCCTCTCTATGGCGTTCCGCAGGGGTGGGAAGAACAGTGGAGAGTGTCTCCCGTCGGGTCAGGACCACATCCGGGATAAGGGGAAGGAGGCTCAGGACCTCCTGAATACAGGAAATCAGACAGATAGGTCAGATCGCTGTAGTTCACCTGACCGTCATCGTTCAGGTCGGCGGCATCAAGACAGGCCGGACTGAAACCTCCTCCATAAAGGTAATTGGCGGTGAGCACGAGGTCAACGGGATTAACGATGAAATCGCCGCTGACATCTCCCCTGATAAAATTCGATTCTGAAGGAGCGCCGGGTATGCCGTACAGAAATGCTTTTCCGCTGTAACTGTCGGCCCCCATGGCGCCGGCCAGGAAATCGCCATTTCCATCGCCGTTTACGTCTCCCGCTCCGCCCACGGAATAGCCCAGAAGGTATCCCGACCCCCCTCCGACCATAGCCGTATCGAGGGTAAGTCCACTCCCGTCCGAGATATATAAATAAACTTTTCCTGCATCGGCACCGCCAGAATCATCTCCGTCAGCGCCTATCACCAGGTCGTCATATCCATTGTCATCTATATCTCCAGCGCCTGCCACGCTGTATCCAAAGCGGATAGAATCCCAGGAAGAGGTTATCTGAGCGTCGGGAATGGAATCCATGGGCGACCCCCCATAGAAGACATAGACTTTCCCACTCTCGCCGGAATATCCGTAGGCACCGACAACCACGTCACTGTACCCATCGCCGTTCAAATCCCCTGCCCCCGAAAGCGACCAGCCGAAATAACTGTAGGCTGTCTCCCCCACGAGGATCAGATCGGGCAGGGTGTCCATATCCGGTCCACCGAAGAAAACATAGGCCCTGCCCACATTGAGATTGGCCTGATAATCGAAACCGTAAGCTCCTATGATCAGGTCATCATAACCATCCCCATTCAGATCGCCAGCCCCGCTGACCGCACGGCCGAATCTCTCCCCCTCCGTCTCGCCGGTGAGGATCAGGTCAGGCAGGGTATCTATGTCGGTCCCACCAAAGAAAACATAAGCCCTGCCCACGTTTTCCAGCGTGTCCCCACCGGAGATCAAATCGTACTTATAGGCCCCGACGACAAAATCTCCGTAGCCGTCCCCGTTGAGATCGCCCGCCCCCGATACGGATATCCCGAAATAGTCCTTTTCCCTTTCCCCGTGAAACACAAGATCGGGAACAGAATCCATTGAGGGCCCACCGAGATAAAGGCAAGCCTTTCCCGCCCGCAGCCCAGCATCGGAATTGAAATGGGCACCTATGATGACATCGGAATAGCCATCTCCGTTGACATCGCCCGCACAGGATACAGAAACGCCAAGAAAATCGCCAGGGTTCCCGACGAAGGTCAGATCGGGAACTGCGTCGGGAGGATAACTGCCGAGATAAAGGTAGACTTTGCCGGCACTGGTCCCACCGTCGTCATTGGCATCGGCTCCAACAAGGAAATCGGCGTAACCATCGCCGTTAACATCACCAGCTTCGGAAACGAAAATGCCGAATTGATCTCCCGAACTCTCTCCGCTCAACGACAAAAAAAGCTCAACCCCCTCGGCGCGAGCCCAGGCCAGAAATGACAATAGCAACAATCCTATATTAAAGAAGCCCTTCCTCATTTCCGTTTTCTTCATATAAATTAATGGCAAGGGGACTTATTGTCAATAATAGTTTGAAAAGAAGTTGAGGCGGGCATAAAATAAGAAACGGAAAGGAGGCTCATTGTGAAGGCGGTTTTTCTGGCAGCCGGTCTGGGGAAAAGGCTCCATCCCATTACCCTTAAAGTGCCAAAGGGCTTGATAGAGATAGAAGGCAAAACCCTCCTCGAGCGCGCCATTGAATCCCTTGAAAAATATACCGACACAGAGAAAATAATCTTTGTAACCGGCCACGGGGGTAACCTCATAAAAAATAAGTTCGGCACTGATAGCCTATTCCTCTACGTGGACAACCCTCACTACGAGGCCAGGAACAATATCTACTCCCTTTACCTGGCTTTTCCCCACATCGGCGATGCTCCTTTCCTGTTATTCAACTCCGACGTCCTTTTCCATCCTGCAATACTCGAAATGGCCCTCGAGAATGGCCCCGACACCTTTCTCATTATCGACAACACGAAGGAACTCGGCGAGGAGGAGATGAAAGTCATAATCGAGGGAGACAGAATCCGGGATATCTCCAAAGCTCTGGACCCGAGCCTCTCCCACGGCGAATACATAGGGATATCCAAGTTCTCCCGGAAGGGGGGGATGGTCCTTAGAAGGCACATAGAAGACCTGATAAGAAAGGAAAAATACGAGGAATTTTACGAGGCGGGCATCCGGCTGATGCTCGATGAACATCCGGTGATGGCCACTTACACCGGGGGCCTGCCCTGGATAGAGATAGACGACCACAGGGACCTTGAAGAGGCAAAGGAGATGGCGAGATTATGGGATTTATAAAGAGATCGCTCGACATCCCCGTTTTTCTGGAAATCGGGGAAAGGACGAGCCACGACGTTCCGGCCATCGTATCCAGGTGGAACCTCAAGTTCTGGAAAATCCTGGTCCTCGACGATGACATAACGAGAGACCTGGCCGGACTGAGGATACTGAGGGACTTCGTCTCCGATGGTGCTTCCTGCCAGGAGGTTGTCGTGGAAAATTCCACCTATGAAGAGGTGGAAAAAATAAGAAAGATATTCCACGAGGGTCTGTTTGACCTTGTTGTCTCGGTGGGAGGCGGCAAAGTGATCGATGTGGGGAAAATGGTCGCCTATATGGAGAATACGAATTTTATCAGCGTGCCTACCGTCCCCTCTAACGACAGCATATCCTCTCCCATTGCTGTCATCACCCACGACGGCCACAAACGAAGTCTCGGGGCCAAAATGCCCACGGGTGTCATCGTGGACCTCTCGATAATCCGCAATGCACCTCTCAGATACATAAAAAGCGGCATATCCGATGTCATCTCGAATCTGTCCGCTGTGAGCGACTGGATACTCGCCCATGAGATGGGAAAAGACAGATACGATACCTTCGCCGCCATGATCTCCGAGTCATCGGCCCTCAATCTGCTCGGGGCCGCAGACAACGAGATAAGGGATCCCGAATTCCTTCAGGTGCTTCTCAAGGCACTTATTCTCAGCGGAATAGCCATGGGGGTGGCAGGAACCTCCAGACCCTCATCGGGCAGCGAGCACGAGATCTCCCATGCCATCGATACACTCTATCCGAACCGTGCCCTCCACGGCGAACAGGTCGGCGTTGCAAGCCTCTTCACCATGTACCTCCAGAAAAACCCCCATTATGAAAAAGTTCGAAAGCTCTTCGAAAAGCTCGGCCTCCCCAAAAAAACCGAGCACATCAACGTATCCAGAAAGGAGTTTATCGAGTCGGTCCTCTATGCTCCGAGGACCAGGCCCGGAAGGTATACCATCCTGGAACACCTCGATCTAAAGCCGCCCGAAATAGAAAAGATACTGGAAGAGATCGATCTCTAAGGGAGCTCAGACGAAAAAATAAAGGGGGCATTTATGCCCCCTTTTCGTTTTCTGACTTACTTCCTTCACCTCAGGGCGTGGGCAACCACCTCAGCATACTGATTCTCTGATAGACACACTGGAGCTGCACAGCCCCGTCTGTCCCTATGGAGAGCACCTTGACCTTGGCGAAGTGATCGCCTGTATTGAGCTCATCGTAAGGCTGCGTGTCAATCCAGATGTGGTACACCGTGTTGACCACAAGGGGATCCTGCGTGTAAGGTGAGACGTAACCCGATCCAACGGGATCGGCAATGGTGATGCTGTCCAGATTTGAGGTCAGAGCGACCTTAAACCCGGTCTCTATGTCGTTAAAAGCATCGCCCTGAGAGTTGTAGCTCGGAGCCACGAAGTGGATCTGAGCCGGCACCACCTGATTGGGAGTAAAATCGTCGAGATAGATATGGAAATTGGAATAATTGGCGGTATCGAGAAGGGAATAGGAGACAGCAACGCCGTCGCTGTTCCATCCCATGGCGCTATACCCTGTGGAGCTCCTCTCGTAGATAGTTATGTCCGACGAGACGGGCGCCACATTGATCGTAACCCTGTCGCTCTCGAGATTGCCTTTGTACGCTGAAACCCCTATCTCTTTGCCGACATTCGTGACGGTGTAGCTCGTGGATGTGCCTTCATAGATTAGATCATCGTCGACGTAGACGCGATAGCCGTCAGCGTCGGTCACGGCATCCCACGTGAGGGAAAGCCCGCTGCCATCGCTGGTAACCGCATACTGCAGGTTCTCAGGAGGAAGTACCTCCGTTTCCTCTGAGGTACATCCGCTGAAGACAAACAGGGCTACGAGGACAACACCTGAAAATATTACAAGCCTTCTCAACATATCACATCCCTCCTATTCTTACTTTTTCTTAAGGGGCGGTAGATTCTTCTTCGTCGAACCTGTGGTCCCGCCGCTTTTCTTCGATGATTTTTTGCCGGCCTTTGTCTGGGCCATCTCTTCGATCTTCTGAGTTAACTCATCGATCTTCTTCTCGATGTTACTCACCTTGGTCTCAAGGACAGCCACCTTGGCCTTCAGGTCCGAGACCTCCTGGCTGCCCGTCTGCTGACAGCCCGATAGCCACAGGGCCAGCAGAGCAATTACTACAACCCCTGCGATTTTTTTCATAATAACCTCCTCCTTTTGGTTTAACCTATAATAAATTGAGACCACTTCAGTGTCAACAGCCTCAGGCCCGGATTATGCTCCCATCCTTTTTCTCTTGGATCTGAGAAATTCAAGGAGCTCATCGAGCTCCATGGTGTTGAGCAGGTCGCCGGGCTCGAGCCACGCCCTTCGCGCCACCCCCACCCCGAGGACCATCATCCAGAGCTGTCCTATATTATGGGTATCGGTCCCAATGGAAAGTTTGACGCCTATTTCTTTTGCCCTCCTCGAATAGATATCGTTGAGGTCGAGCCTCTCGTAATAGGCGTTGATCTCGAGGGCGGTGCCCGTCTCGGCAGCCTTTTCTATGATCTTCTCCACATCGACCCTGTATCCCTCCCTGGTGGATATGAGCCGGCCCGTCGGATGAGCGATCACATGCACGTAGGGGTTTTCCATTGCCTTCAGGATTCGGGAAGTTGTGTCCTCGTTCTTGGACCATATATGGACAGCAGCCACCACGATGTCGAGCTCTCTGAGTATCTCATCGGGGTAATCGAGGGTGCCATCCTGGAGGATATCGACCTCCGTCCCCATGAGCAGCTTAACGCCATCCAGGGTCTCGTTCAGCCGCTTTATCTCCCCCATCTTACGGAGAAGCCTCTCCACCTCAAGCCCACGGGCATATTTAACGCTCTGAGAGTGATCACACACGGCGATATAGCTGTAGCCCCTATCCTTTGCCCTACGGGCTATCTCCTCCAGCGTCGCTGTTCCATCGGAATATCTGGAGTGAACGTGAAGGTCCCCCTTGATGTCGGATAGCTCCACCAGTTCGGGCAGCCTGTTTTCATGGGCTGCTTCGATCTCTCCCCTGTCCTCTCTGAGCTCCGGTGGAATCCAGGGCAATCCGAGGGCACCATAAACCTCCTCCTCTGTCCTCCCGGCTATCATCTCGCTGCCCCTGAAAACTCCGTACTCCGAGATCTTCAACCCCCTTTCCTTGGCTATGGTCCTGAGGTGAATGTTATGGGCCCTAGAACCGGTGAAATACTGGAGAGCGGCGCCGTAGCTCTCCTCGGGGACCACTCTGAGGTCAACCTGATAGCGATCGTGAAAGATGACGGAACCTTTGGTCTCTCCCGCGGCGAGAACCCTTGTAACCCCGGGCAATTCAGTGAAATATCGGATTATCTCGCCTCCTCTGGTGCCCGTCACCAGAATGTCCAGGTCACCGACAGTCTCACGCATCCTCCTGAAGGACCCAGCGGGTGAAATAGCCTTGACCTCTTTCAATTTTTTCATGGATTCCAGTATGTCCTGCACAATGGGAAAGGCGAGGCCGAGCGGTATCCTCTCCTTCATCTTCTCGTAAAGCTCAAGGCCTTTCATTATGTTCTCTATCTTCTTGGCTCCCATGCCGGGGAGGGAGGCAAGAGACCCATCCTCGAGGACCCGCTTGAAGTCCTGCAGTGTTCTAACTCCGAGCTTATCATAGGCCAGCTTCAGGGTTTTGGGGCCTATCCCCTGGACGTCGAGGAGATCGAGGAGCTCGGTCGGCACCTTTTCCATGACCTCTTCGTATCTCTTGATTTTTCCAGTCTCGAGGTATTCGGCGATCTTCTCGGCCATGCTCTTCCCTATCCCCGGGATCGATTCGAGTCCCTGAAGGCCCTTCTTCCTGAAGATCTCCTCTACTTCTTCAGGAAGGTCTCTCAGGACTCTGGACGCCTTTCTGTATGCCGAGACCCTGAAAGGATTTTCGCCGAGAAACTCAAGTCCATCGGCAATTTTATCGAAAATCTCGGATAGCTTCTTGTTCTTGCTCATGGCAACCTCCCTGATCTCTTATTTTAAGCCGAGGAAGAACTGGTTCAAGATGCCGGCAGTCCCCGCGAGATCAGGCCAGCCCTGTTAATCAACTTCCGGCGCTCCATGGCGGCTTTCCTCGCAAGAGTCTTCAGATTTATTTTTCTCTCCTCGTCGGTCGTGATGTCGGAAGAGCTGCCGTGTTTCCTGTAGCGATACAAAACGCGGTGTATCCTGACGAGATCGTGGCTCTCCACAGCCTTCAGTACCATATCGTAATCCTCGCCGAAATCGGGGAAATTCCGTTCGTCGAAAAGCCCGAGTTTCAGAAGCACGCTCCTCCTCCAGATCCTCAAAGCGCCTGCTCCCTCGGTCCTCAGGATATTATTCCTGTCAAATTCGAGATGCCTGACCACGTCCAGTTCATCTATCGCAAAACCCTCTTCATCTATAACCTCATAATACGAAACTCCGAGAGCTGCATCGGGGTGTCGCTCCATAACGTCAAGAGCCACCTCCAGTGCATCCGGCGTGTATTCGTCGTCTGAATCGAGCTGAGCCACATACCGCCCCCGTGAGTTGAGCACACATAAATTGAGGGCTCTCGCCAGGGTTCCCCCCTCGACAAAAATAGGCCTAATCCTTTCGTCCTTCTCCGCATAATCGGCGATTATCTCCCTGGTGCCGTCGGTCGAGCCCGTGTCGGTTATCACCGCCTCGAAGTCGACGAAAGTCTGCCTCATCAGGCTGTCAAGGGCTCTCCCAATGAACCTGGCGCGGTTTCTAACGGGTATGATGATGGATATGGGGATCTCGCCGCCCACATCAAATACCCTCCGGACTCCGCCAGAAAGAAAGGCACCCCTCCGTTTGAGCATGTCCTTAAAGGCCTTCTCCACCTCCCTCTCGAGATCAGGGGGATACTTGAGATAACTGAAAGAGGCGAGGAGCCCACGCCCCATTTCGCCTCCCCGAACCTCGTAGAGAGCTCTGGGGACCCGAACGATCTCCCCTCCTCTCTCCTCCAGACGAAGCCTGAAATCGTAAAGATATGCCCTTTTGAATTCAGACCTGAGCCCGAGCTCCAGGAGCACACTTTTTTTCACGCCGAGGACATGGCCCAGGGGGAACCTCTCCGTGATGTCCCCGGGATAATCATAGAGCCTTCTCAAACTTCTGCCCTCGAGGAAATCGCTGTAAACGAGGGCCGGAGTCGGCCTCCTCATGGCATCGACGAAATGCCTCTCAAACCCCTCCAGGAACCTGACGGGCCTGAGGAGGAGAAGCAGATACTCCCCGCTCGCCCTTCTGGCCGCCTCGATTATAAAGGGAACATCCTCCCTGACTTCTATAACGTTAACGTTGCTAAAATCGGCCCTCTCCCGGGTGAAAATCTCGGTGTTCTCGGAATTGATCGCGCCGGAGGGAAGGAACTTCCCTCCGGCGCAGATAAGGCTGATCATCAGTCCTCAGGCCTTATGGCTATTATCCTGGGAATTCCCTGCCTCTTTATGTAGAAAATGATGGGTCTTTTCCTGCTCTTGTATTTCTTCTTAGCCTTCTTGAAATCGTCGAGAGCGTTGACCTTCACTCCCCCCACCTTGTAGATGACATCGCCTGTCCTTATCCCGGCATCGGCGGCTTTGCCCTCCAGATCGACATCCACCACGACGACTCCGGCATCTTCCTTAATGCCAAGGGACTTGGCTCTGTCAGACCTGACATCCACCACTTTCATCCCGAGCCAGGAGACCTCCCCCTTCCCCACTTTCTCTTCCTCACTTTCCTCCTTCTTAGCTGTCACCTGTTCGCCCGGGTATTCGGCCAGTTCCAGCTTTACTTCCTTTTCCTTTCCATCTGGTTTTTTAATTTTGAGAGTCACCTCGGTTCCGGGAGGCGTCTCAGCCACCATGAGTCTGAGGGACTGAACGTCTTTGACGGGCTTCCCGTTGAACTCCACTATGAGGTCGCCGTCCTCGAGGCCCGCTTTCTCCGCGGGGGTTCCCTTCTCCACCTGCACAACGAGCGCTCCCATGGGCTTTTCAAGGCCGTAAGCTTCAGCGATATCGCCGCTCACATCCTGGATTCTGACCCCTATGTATCCCCTGACAACCTTCCCCTTCTCGATCAGCTGTCCGGCTATGTACTTCGCCAGGTTTATGGGGATCGCAAAGCCGATACCTATAAAACCTCCCGACGGGGTGGTTATGGCCGTGTTTATGCCTATTACCTCTCCCCTTATGTTGATAAGGGGACCTCCGGAGTTGCCGAAATTGATGGCGGCGTCGGTCTGAATGAAATCCTGATAATCGGGACCCTCGGGAAGGTTGATGCCAGACCTGCCCTTCGCGCTTATCACGCCAACAGTCACCGTCCTGTCGAGACCGAAGGGATTGCCTATGGCAATGGCCCAGTCGCCCACCTCTATCTTATCTGAATCCCCGAGCTTCGCCACGGGGAGCTCCCTGTCACTCTTTATCTTGAGCACGGCGATGTCGGTTCGGGGGTCTTTTCCCACGAGCTCCACGTTTTTTCCCTTGTACTCGCTCTTGTCCGAGAGCCTGACAATTATCTTATCGGCCCCCTTAACCACGTGGTTGTTGGTCAGGATAAAGTATTCATCGCCCTTTCGATCGAAAATAAAGCCGGACCCCAGAACATGGGCCTTTCTCTCGGGCATGCTGAAAGGCTCAGATTCGAAAAATTTCTTAAAAAATTCTTCGAAAGGACCCTTGTACTCAAAGCGGAAGGGAGCTTCCTCTTCCCTGACTATTCTCTCGGCGGCTATGTTGACCACAGCGGGCATCACTTCCTTTGTGACCTTGACGAAGGGAGAATGGAATCCATCGGCAGTTAAACCGGAAGGAAACTCAGATTCCGCAAATTCCTTGATTTTCTCGGAGGTCTGCGCCTGAGTTACCGGCAGAAGGCCCAACCTGGCAGTCAGGACAAGACCAGAGATCAGCCCCAAAGCAAAGAGCAACACAGCCCATTTCCAGGTCTTCCTCATGAGAACCTCACCTCCTTAGAAGCTTGTTCCGATTTGAAACTGGGTCATCCATTTGTTCCCCAGTTTATCAAAGCCATAAGACTCATATATCCCCAGCACTCCCACCATGGGAATCTCTATGTTAAATCCCACACCTGCGCCTTTCTTATAGCTGCCGGGTTTGAAGTCGACAAATCTGTCCGCCGTGAACCCGGCGTCGAAGAACCCCACTACGTAGAAGCCCTCGGCAGGCCTGTACCTCAGCTCGAGGGTAACCGTGTTGAAAACCCGCCCGCCTATAAGGGCTCCGTTTCTATAGATCCCTATGCTCCTGTCGTCATATCCTCTAACCCCGTAGTAATCCGTTCCCCCGAGGAGAAAACGCTTGTACAGGGGAACTTCGATGGAACTGGAGAGGCTTTCGAGGTGGCCCAACCGGGTCCTTCCGTGAAGTATGACCTTCTCACCTATCAATGGCCTGAAGGTACCTGCTTCAAGGAGCTGGCGGAAGTAATGAGCTTCTCCTCCCAGAATGCCGCCCGCCTTCTCCACGGAATAAGAAATCCTGGTCCCCTTTATGGGGTTGAATATCCTGTCCCGGGAATCATGGGTCAGGCTGAAGTTAGCCCTCGACGTGAGCTGAGGTCCCTCTCCCCAGTAGGCGAGATAGTTCTCCAGTTCTGCCGAGACATCCTTCAGCTCGACTTTTTCCAGAGTATAGCCCAGGGAAAGGTGCCAGTAGTCGTTCCAGAGCCTCTTCGAATAGAAAATCGACCCTCCCTTCTGTATCTCTTTATATTCCGGATAATAGTGGCCGAGGTTGTGAACGTCGAAGCCCAGTGACTGAGGCTTCCCGAAAAGCCAGGGCTCGGTGAAGGCAAACCTGAAATTCCTCACCTTCTTGCCGAAATCCACCGTGATGTTCACCGACTGCCCCCTGCCGAACATGTTGGGCTGGTTAAAATTGAGGTTCCCAAAAAAGCCTTCTGCCTGAGAGTAGCTGACTCCTCCGCCTATCTGCCCGGTGCTCTTCTCCTCAACGTGAAAAACCAGGTCGACAAAACTGGTGTCCTCCGTCTGGCGAAAGTTAACCCCCACGTTGCCGAAATAATTGAGATACATCAGGTCTCTCTGGCTCTTGATCAGTTTCCCGGTCGAAAAATATTCGCCCGGATATATATCCAGCTCCCTCCTGATGACCGATTCCCTGGTCTTCGTGTTTCCGGCTATGTCTATCAGCCTCACCTTCACGCGGTTCCCCTCATAGATTCTGAATTCGATGTCGACGATCGAGTCCTCTCTGACCTTTTCAAGCGGCACCGCATGAGCATAAATGTAGCCCGAATCGCCATAGAGGACCTGTATCGCGGTGAGAGCTCGCTCCAACCTGGTCTGACTGTGAGCCTGAGGGTCCCAGCTTTCTCCCTTGTATATCAGGGTTATGGCTTCCCAGAGCCCCGGTTTCTCCTCAACGAGGACCACTTTTTCGGCGAGAAAGTCGTCGGAATAAACAGTGTTGCCCTCAAAAGAAACTTCTCCGAATACATACCTCGGCCCCTCCTCGATTTTGACGTAGAGGTAGATCCCGTCATCCCTGTATTCCACGCCGCTGGAATCGATCCTGGCCTCGGGATGACCGTGGTCGGCGTAATAACGCACTATCCTGTCCAGGTCCTCTTCCCACTGATCCGGGTCAAACTTCCCGCTTCGGAGGAAGGACTTTTCTTTGTTTTTCATTATCGATTTTATCTTCTTCGTGCTCACCGCCCTGTTTCCCTCCACGATTATCTTCTTTATCAGGAACTTCCTGTTCTCGTGAATATCGAGCGTGAGTATCGCCTCACCGTTTTTATCGGGCTCCGAGAAGCGATAATCGACACTAACTTTAAGATACCCCTTCCTCCTGTAAAGTTCCTTTATCTTATGTTTCGCCCTGAAAAGGTTGTAGTCGGAGAGGGGCGTGCCCGGCGGAAGGTCGAGGCTGTCCCTGAGTTCTCCCGTTCCGATCTTCTTGTTCCCCTTTATGACCAGTTTCTTGAGGCGCGGGTTCTCATGCAATTTCACGATGAGCTTAAGGGAAGAATCGGGATTATATCTGCCGTAAACCCGAACGCTGTCGAAATACTCCGATCCCATGAGGGATTTGATGGCGTTGCGGATCGAGAGGGCAGAGACCTCTTCTCTGCCGGAGAGGCCCATGCGGAAGACGACAAAATCGGGCGAAGACCACCTTAATCCCTGAACTTCTATACCGGAGATGTTTATCCCGCCTGATAGGAGAAAGAACAGGATGAGATGGGTCAACCTCAGCCTCCGGCAGAGCTCTCCACGACAGTTTCCTCGGACTTAAATTTTATCCTGTCCTTCTCGAGAAGAACGATCACTTTCTCCCCCTCTTTGATGTCGCCCCTGAGAATCGCCTCGGAAAGCGGCTCCTCCAGTTCCTTCCTGATTACCCTCCTCAACGGCCTCGCGCCGTATTCGGGATCATAACCCATCTCCACCAGCTTTTCCTTGGCCTCTGGCGTCAGCTCGAGTTCAATGGACTTCTCGGCGAGCCTCTTCCTGAGGTCGCGCAGCATGATCTCGATGATCTGGCCGATCTGCTTTTTCTCGAGAGGCCTGAATATGATAACCTCGTCGATCCTGTTCAAAAATTCGGGAGGCGCTATCTTCTTGAGCTCAGCGTGGAGGAAGTCCTTCATCTTCTCGTAATCCTGAAGGTTCTCCTCGCTGCTCTTGAAGCCCACTCCCTTGGCCCTCTTGATGAATTTGGTTCCTATATTGGAAGTGAGTATTATAACGGTGTTCCTGAAACTCACTTTCCTTCCAAAGCTGTCGGTCAAAACTCCTTCCTCCAGGATCTGGAGGAGGATATGAAAGACATCGGGATGGGCCTTCTCAAATTCGTCAAAAAGCACGACCGAATAGGGTTTTCTCCTGACCTTTTCGGTGAGCTGCCCCCCTTCCTCGTAGCCGACATAACCGGGAGGCGCTCCGATGAGTTTAGACACGTTGAACCTCTCCATGTACTCGGACATGTCGAGCTCCACGAGGGCCTCCTCGTCGCCGAAGAGGAATTCGGCGAGAGCTTTCGCCAGCTCGGTCTTCCCCACGCCGGTGGGACCGAGGAATATGAAAGAACCGATGGGTCTCCGCGGGTCCTTTATGCCCGCCCGAGAACGGCGAATGGCCTTGGAAACTGCCTCGATCGCCTCCCTCTGTCCCACGACCCTTTTCTCGAGCTCCTCTTCCATCTTCAGCAATTTCGCCTGCTCCCTCTCCTCGAGGCGGAAAAGCGGGATGCCCGTCCATCTTGAGACGACCTCCGCCACCTGCTCAGCAGTGACGGTCAGCCCATCGTCCTTCGCCTGCAACATCCTCTTTCTCTCCGCTATCTTCCTCTCAAGCTCCTTCTCTCTGTCTCTATATTTGGCCGCTTTCTCGAATTCCTGCTTTGAGATGGCCTCCTCTTTAAGTTCCCTGACCCTCTCGAGCTCAACCTTCTGCTGCTCGAGGATCTCGTCGGAGGCCGAGGAGCTCAATTTCACCTTGGCGCCCGCCTCATCAAGGACATCGATGGCCTTATCGGGAAGATACCTGTCAGCAATGTACCTGTCGGCGAGCTTCGCCGCAGCTTCGATGGCGTCGTCGGTGTACTTGACGCCGTGGAATATCTCGTATTTCTCCTTGAGCCCCCTGAGGATCTCTATGGTCTCATCCACCGTGGGGGGATCGACCATCACGGGCTGGAACCTCCTCTCCAGGGCACCGTCTTTCTCTATGTGCTTTCTGTACTCTTCCAGCGTGGTAGCGCCGATGACGTGGATGAGGCCGCGCGCCAGTGCGGGTTTCAAGATATTAGATGCATCAATGGCACCTTCGGCCGCACCAGCCCCTATCACGGTATGAAGCTCATCTATGAAAAGTATGACATCCGGCGATTTGGAGGCCTCCGTGACTATTGCCTTAAGCCTCTCCTCGAACTGGCCTCTGTATTTTGTGCCCGCCACGACCGCGGCCAGATCCAGGGCCAGAATCCTCTTGTCGAGAAGAGCATCGGGGACCTTGCCCTCGACGATCCTCTGGGCCAGACCTTCCACAATGGCCGTCTTGCCCACTCCGGGCTCCCCGATGAGAACCGGGTTGTTCTTCTTCCTCCTCGAAAGTATCTGAATGACCCTCTCTATTTCCCTCTCGCGACCTATCACCGGATCGAGCTTGTTCTCCCTGGCCATCTGGGTCAGGTCTATTGAGAAGTTCTCGAGGGTCCTGGTCTGGCTTTTGGTGCTCTTGGCCGGTGCTCCCTCGGGCTTCCCGAGGAGCCTCAAAGCCTCCTCCCTGACCATTTCAAGTTCTATCCCCAGGTTCATGAGGATCTGGGCAGCGATCCCCTTCCGTTCCCTGAGGATACCGAGGAGAATGTGCTCAGTCCCTATGTAATTGTGCCCCAGCCTCTTTGACTCTTCAAAGGCGTAATTCATCGCCCTTCGGGCAGAGGCATTCAGGGGGATCTCACCGACAGAAATGGGTCCCCTGCCTGGAGGCACTGCTTCCTCCACAGCCTGTCGAAGTTCTGACAGGTCCAGGCCAAGATTGGTAAGCACCATAGCGGCTACTCCCTCGCCGATGCGGGAGAGCCCGAGGAGAAGGTGCTCCGTACCGATATAGTTATGGAGCAGCCTGATGGCCTCCTCGCGGGCGAGGTAAAGCACCCTCTTGGCCCTTTCAGTGAACCTGTCGTTTAAGAACACAGAATCACCTCCCTTGTCCTGCTATCTGGCGCTAATCGCGCCTTTTAAAAACTTCATCTCCCCTCTCACGTCTCCGTAAAGAGGGTTATCTTTATATTTCTGTTCGAATTCCTCCAAAAAATCAAGGGCCTTTTTGTAGTCCCCCGCCGCTTCGGCTGCGAGAGCGGCCTTATAGAGATAAATTGCCTTCTGGCTCTCGAAGGGAGCCAGTTCCTTCGCCCGCAAATAATTCTGCACAGCTTTCTGTGGATCTCCTTTGCTCAGCGCGATCGAACCGAGCGCAGCATAGGCGCCCGATTCCATAAGGGGATCGTGGGGCTTGGACTTGAGAAATCGCTCGTAATATCTTTCAGCCTCGTCCATGTTTCCCTGACGCAGGCTGAAGTCTCCCAGGTAGTAAAGGGACCTCTTGCCCTCGATTTTGTTCGAAGCCGTCTGAGCCAGGTTTCTGAATATCTCCACCGAATTCGCCGTGTCCCCGCTCATGTAGAGTGAGACCGCCTGAATGTAGCTGAGCCTGACCTGGGGAGGAGCCGCACCGCCGGAGGAGAAAAAGAAGTAACCTGCGACGAAAGCAGCCACCACGATGACGAATCCCCACATCACCTTCTCGCGGTCCTTCACCACGTAGTTCATCACCCTCGTGATGAACTCAAGAATCGGATCCTTCCGCAGTTCTTCCTTCGTAACTTTTCCTCGCATAGCGCTCCTTTTCAAGAAATTATATCCGCGTATCGGCTTCCTGTCAAGGTAAGAAGGCGTTTTCCCTTTGAGTTTTAGCATCTTGACAGGGAAAGCCGGTCAAGATAAAATTTCAAGGTCTTATCTTAACAGCTGTGACAAATAGAGAACATTCACGTGAGAAAAAAAACCGCAACTCCAAAAAGAGGGGGAGATGCTATATCCCCGATTTTGAAGCAATACCTGGAGGTAAAAGCACGGCACCCCGACGAGCTTCTCTTTTTCAGGATGGGGGACTTCTACGAGCTCTTCTTTGAGGACGCCGAAAAGGCTTCCAGAGTCCTGGACATCACCCTCACTTCGAAACCCATGGGCAAGGGACACAGGGTTCCCCTCGCTGGCATACCTGTAAAAGCAGCCGAGAGCTACCTCGCCAGGCTTCTAAAGGCGGGGTACAGGGTGGCCATATGCGAGCAGACGGGCGAGGGTAAAGGGCTTATGAAGAGAGAAGTGGTTGAAGTGATAACTCCCGGCACGGTCTTTTCTCCCTCGCTTCTATCGGCGGACAGGCACAATTATCTCGGAGCATTGCTCGAAAAAGGAGGGACTCTTTTCGCTGCCCTCTGCGACCTCACCACCGGCGATTTCTTCGTTCTCGAAGCTGACAGGGAAAGAGCCCTCGAAGAGCTCAGAAAAAGGGGAGTGGCCGAGGTGCTTTTCCCTGAGGACATGGAGCCTCCCGAGGGCCCCTGGTCGCCGACCCCCTATCCATCCCTCTATTTCGAGCCCGACTTCGCCGAGGATGTCCTCAAGCGTTTCTTCGGCGTCTTGAACCTGGAGGGGTTCGGCTTGAAAAGCAGGGAAAGAGCTGTAGGCGCTGCCGGCGCCCTGTTACATTACCTCAAGGGAAAGAAGGAGGGCATGCTGGGCCACCTCAAGGGCCTCCGTAAGCTAAACCTGCTTTCCAGGATGTACCTGGACAGCAAGACTATACGAAATTTAGAGCTCGTGGAGAAGATACGGCCTGAAGAGGGAAGCACCCTCAGGGATGTCATAAACAGGACGAAAACTCCCATGGGCGCTCGGAAACTCACCGAATCTATAATCTCGCCCATGACCGATAAGAAACAGATAATATCGCGGCTGAACAGGGTCGAAGCGCTGGTAGAAAACGAGAGAAATCTGAAGGAAATCACTGAATTTCTGAAAGGAATAAAAGACCTGGAGAGGATGACCGCCAGGATCGCCGCCGGAAGGTCTTCCCCCCCAGAGTTCGTTCGCCTCGCCTCTTCGCTCGAGAAACTGCCTTCCCTCAGGGAAAGGCTCATCGGCATAGATGCCCTCCGGGATCTTGCCGAGGAGCTTCCAGACCTCAATGAGCTGGCAGAAAATATAAGGAATGTCATCGTGGACGATCCTCCAGCAACCGCAGACCAGGGCGGCTTCGTGAGAGAAGGGGTCGACCCAGAGCTCGATGAGCTGAGGGAGCTGGCCCTGGGAGGGAAGTCGAGGATCCTCGAGATCGAGAGGAAAGAAAGGGAGAAAACGGGCATACCTACTTTGAAAGTGGGTTACAACACCGTATTCGGCTATTACATCGAGGTGACAAAGGCCCACCTGAGCAAGGTTCCTGCCCATTACATAAGGAAACAGACACTCACCTCGGCCGAGAGGTTCATCACCGAGGAACTGAAAAACCTGGAAAACCTCATCCTCGGTGCCGAGGAGAAGGCAGTAGCGAGGGAAAAGGAGCACCTCGAGAGGCTGCGAGAGATGGTGAGGCTCCGGGCAGGGGAAATCAAAAAAGCAGCCGATACGGTGGGGGAAATCGACCTCGTGGCGAGCTTTGCCGAAACTGCCATAAAAAACAGATACGTCAAACCCATCATCCGCGACGATGAGGCGCTCGTGATCAGAGGCGGAAGGCACCCTGTCGTGGAGGTCCTCCAGGAGGAGCCCTTCGTCCCAAACGACACCTACATGGACACGGATGACAACAGGGTTCTCATCATAACGGGACCCAACATGGCGGGCAAATCCACTTATCTAAGGCAGGTAGCCCTGATCGTGATAATGGCCCAGATGGGGTCCTTCGTCCCCGCCGACGAGGCCGAGATAGGGATCGTCGACAGGGTGTTCACCAGGATCGGCGCCTCCGATGACCTCTCCCGCGGCGTGTCAACTTTCATGGCCGAGATGATCGAGACCTCCCAGATACTCACCAACGCCACGGGAAAGAGCCTCATCATTCTCGATGAAGTCGGAAGGGGGACCTCCACCTATGACGGGCTCGCCATAGCCTGGTCCGTCATAGAATACATCAACGAGAAAGTAGGGGCAAAAACGCTCTTCGCCACCCATTACCATGAGCTGGCTGAACTCGGCAGGAGGTTAAGAGGTATCAAAAACTATACGGTTTCCGTCAGAGAATGGGGAGATGAGGTCATATTTTTGAGAAAGGTCGTTCCCGGCGAGACCGACAGAAGTTACGGCATCCATGTCGCTAAACTGGCTGGACTTCCGCGGGAGGTTATTGACAGGGCAAAGGAAATCCTGGAAATAATAGAACGTCGAAATGCCATAAAGGCCACATTCAGGCCGGACAGGGTGCAGCTGTCCCTCTTCGGGGGCGAAGACCCCTTGAGAAAAAGGCTAAAAGAGCTTAAGCTTGATGAAATCACTCCGAAGGAGGCGCTTGACCTCCTTTACAATTTGAAGGAGGAACTCGAAAAATGAGGTGGATTCTTAAAAAACTCGGCAGCATCTGGGGCAATGAGGTCGCGGTGGACCTGGGAACCGCCCAGACCCTCATTTATGTTAAGGGAGAGGGGATTGTCCTCAGGGAACCCTCGGTGGTTGCCGTCGATAAGGTCACTGGCCAGCTCATCGCCGTTGGTCTTGAGGCCAAGAAAATGCTCGGGAAAACCCCGGACGGCATAATCGCCAAAAGGCCTATGAAGGACGGGGTCATAGCTGACTTTGAGCTGGTTCAGGAGATGCTTTACGCCCTTCTCTCCAGGGTCCTGAGGAGAAATTTACTGGTCAGGCCCAAGGTCCTTATCGCCGTCCCATCGGGCATCACCGAGGTCGAGAGAAGGGCGGTCAGGGATTCGGCAGAAAACGCAGGGGCACGAGAGGTACTTCTCGTGGCCGAGCCCGTTGCTGCGGCCGTCGGTATAGGCCTGCCCATAGAAGCCCCCAAGGGCAACATGATCGTGGACATAGGGGGTGGCACAACCGAGATCGCGGTTATAGCCCTCTCGGGCATCGTCACAAATACCTCGATAAGGATAGCTGGCGACGAACAGGACGAGGCAATCGCCAACTACATCAAGAAAAAATACAACATCCTCATCGGCGAACAGACGGCAGAGATGATAAAGATGGAGATCGGAAACGTATTCCCAGACTCAGAAGAAAGAAAAATGGAGGTCAGGGGACGGGACCTTATCCTGGGCACGCCCAAGACAATAGAAGTGACGTCAAGTGAGATCAGAAACGCGCTGAGAGAGCCTGTCTCCCAGATAATCGATGCCATCAAGAAGGCACTGGAGAGGACCCCCCCGGAGCTGGCAGCGGATATAATCGACAGAGGCATCTTCATGACCGGAGGTGGCTCCCTGTTGAAAGGGCTCGATGCCCTCATAAGGGAGGAGACAAACCTCCCTGTCAAGCTGGTAGAAAACCCCCTGGAGTGCGTTGCCCTCGGAGCCGGCAAGATCCTGGAGGACCTCCCCAGGTACGAAAAGGTGATACTCAAACCGAGAAAACCGCTCGGAGTTAGGTGAAAGCCCCTCAGAGAATAATCGCGATATTCCTCCTCCTGAGTTTTCTCTTTGCGATCCCGGAAGTACGTCGGGTCACGACCTCCTATCTGTTGCATTCCTTTTACATCCCGCTTCTGAAAGCAGAAGCCACCGTCATTGATTTTCTGAACGTGAAAAGGGAAAGGGAAGACCTGCTGAGAGAGCTCGCCACAGTCAGGCGCTATGCCGTAAAGGAAAAACTCAACCTTTTCCTCGAAGAAAACGCCATCAGGACATCGGCGATCCCCATTGCTTACTCTCCCCTCGGTGTGCCCACGAGAATAGCCCTGAATAAGGGAAAAGAATCGGGCATAGAATACGGAGATCCCGTGCTCCAGAAAGGAAACCTGGCCGGAAAGATAACGGAATCGATGGAGGGCTTGTCCTCGTTCCTCACCCTTCTCTCCGATGAGATGAAAGTGGGCGTCGTCGACACGAGAAGCGGGGCGCTGGGGGTCCTTAGGGGTGGACTAGAGCCTGCCCTTCTATACATCCCGGAGTGGGCCGACGTGAAGCCCGGCGACACCCTCGCTACTTCGGGTCTGGGGGGAGTTTTTCCCAGGGCTATACCCGTCGGAATTATCTCCGACACGCTTCCCTCGGAAGATCCCTTTTACCGTAACATCAGGGTAAAACTTTTCGTCGATTATTACTCGGCGGGCAGCTACACGGTCCGAAGAAAATGAGAGGGCTCAAATTAGCAATACTCGTTTTGCTGCTCCTGATCCTCGCGATGGTCGAAGCGAGAATCCTGATCAGAGGCTTCCCCATTCTCACCCTTTCCCTTCTGATGCCCCTTTCCCTCGGCATCGCGACGGAGGTATTCGTCCCTATAGCCTTTCTGGCCGGAATATTGAAGGACGGACTCTTTCCGCAGAACCTATGGGTTTCGCCCTTCCTCTTCGTGATCACCGGGCTGATAGGGTATATCTTCAGGGGATACGTTAACTTGAAACTCACTGCCCCAAAGCTATTCTATTTCCTGCTGTTTAGCCTGTTTTACATACTGGCTTTGAGCTGGGCTTCCGGGGTCGGGATATCTCCCGCCAACCTCGTCTCGGCCGTCCTGACCACATCACTGCTATCCCTTGTCGTATCATGGGCAATACAGTGAGGTACAAGGGTTTTCTTTACCTGTTCTTCGCCCTCTGGGGTCTTCTTCTTTTGAGGCTGGTGAAAATCCAGATTCTGGACCACGAACAGTATCTGAAACAGGCCGAAAAAAACTACATAAAGCCCCTCCGCGTGCCTCCCCTTCGCGGGAAGATTCTGGACAGAGAAGGCCGCGTTCTCGCAGACTGGAAACCGATATTCAGGATCTCAGTCCTGGGCGAGAAAACCACGAAGGAGGGACTCCTCGAGCTCTCCAGGCTCCTTCACGTCGATATAGACCCTGACACCATAATCGGCCGGCCCGGATACATCAGGATAAAGGACGGGGCCTCCCTGGAGGAAGTGATCTCCGTCGAGGAAAGGGAGGACCGCTTCCCCTGGATTGTAGTCAGCACAATTCCCACGCGCAGATACCTCTATGACGGGGCTTTCTTCCATCTCCTCGGCTATACCGGCGAGGTCAGCCCCTCTGACCTGGAGAGGGACCCGAATTACAGGCCCGGGGACATCATCGGAAAGTCCGGCGTGGAGAAAGAATATGAGGAAATGCTGCGAGGGAAACCTGGATACAAGTTTTACTCCGTCGATGCCACGGGGAAGATAATTGAAACCGATCCGCGACCTCCTATCCTTCCCGTTAAGGGCAAGGACATCGTTCTCACCGTTGACCTCGGCCTCCAGCTCTATGCCGATTCTCTCTTCAGTGACTACAGAAGAGGAGTTGCCGTTGCCCTCGATCCGAGAAACGGGGACGTCCTCTTATTCTATTCGAAACCCTATGCCGATCCCAATGTCCTTTCCATGGGCATCTCCAGGGAAGAATGGAAAAAGTTACTCGAGAGAAAGGACAATCCCCTCCTCGACCGTTGCATCGCGGGGCTTTATCCTCCCGGTTCCATCTTCAAACTTGTGACTGGGGCCATTGCCCTTGACCTGAAACTGGTACGACCCCACGACCGTCCCGTAGTCTGCAGAGGTGCCTACAAAATGGGCAACAGGCTCTGGCGCTGCTGGCTCCCCTCGGGCCACGGCGCCCTCGATTTTTATCATGCCATCGAACAGTCCTGTGACGTATATTTCTATTATCTCGGCCAGAAAATCGGCCTTGCCCGCTTTCTGAAATACGTCAGGAACTTCGGCCTGCAGGAAAAACTTGGGATAGACCTCCCCGGAGAGAAGGGCGGATTTATCCCCGACATGGCCTGGTACGAGGAGAGGTACGGAAAAGGCAGAGTTCCCGAGGGCCTCGTCCTGAACCTGGCGATAGGTCAGGGGGAAATACTGCTCACGCCTCTGGATCTCGCCTTTCTGACTGCGCTTATCTCGAGGGATTCGACGGCCACACCTCACATACTGAAGGCAAACCCCGAAAAGCTATCCTGGCACAGAGCTCCTGTCGAAGGAAGCATATTAGAACACATAAGGAGAGGCATGTACCTCGCCGTGAACGGCGAAGAAGGAACGGGCGTAAACGCCCAGATAGAGGGCATTGAGGTGGCCGGCAAAACTGGCACGGCGCAAAACCCCCACGGCAAGGAGCACGCCCTGTTTGCGGCCTTCGCTCCATATGAGGATCCACAGATCGCTGTTGTGGTCATCGTGGAGAACGCTGGACATGGGGGTAGCTTCGCAGCTCCCATAGCGGGAAAACTCATAGAAAGGTATCTAAAGGGCAAAGAAAATGCCAAGAAGTGAAGCACGCGCTTTCATAATAATCCCCTTCACGCTCCTCGCCATGGGGCTTGTGGAGCTCTCGTCCATAAGTCAGTTCTATTTCGAGAGGCAACTTGCATGGGCTTTCTTCTCGGTTTCCGTCTTCGCTCTCTTTGCCCTCGTGCCCCTGAAATTCTGGAAAGCTCTTGGGATCCCCCTTTACTTGGCGTCGCTCCTTTTCCTGGCCCTCGCTCTGGCAATAGGCGGACCCGGTCCTAGAAGATGGCTCCAGTTTGGAAGCACCAGGTTCCAGCCCTCGGAGCTGGCAAAGCTCGGATACATACTGGTTGCCGCGAGAATCCTCTCCAACCGAAGAAAGAGTCAGATAGCCCTTCTCCTTCAGCTCGGCTTCCTCGCCCTGATTCCCTTCCTCCTGACCATAGCCGAGCCCGACCTGGCGACTTCCGTCACCTTTCTCTGGATCTATGTGGTTCTGCTTTTCCTTTTTGACATATCTCCTTTTTACCTCGCTTTTCTCCTAATGCCGCCCCTCGCGGTGATAACATCTTTCTCCCCCATCCTCTTTCTGCTTCTCTTCGTCGGAGCCCTGCTTTACTCCCGTTACATAAAGGCTGGCCTGGCCTACACCGTGAGCCTCCTGACCCTCATCCTGTTCCTCGGATTCAGCACCCCCCTCATATGGAAAAAGGCTTTGAAGCCCTATCAGAGGGAAAGGGTTATAGCCTTTCTCGCCCCGGAAAAATACAGGACGGGATCGGGATGGCAGATCCTCCAGGCCAGGATCGCTTTAGGTTCGGGGGGGCTGGGAGGAAAGGGATATGGCCGAGGGACGCAGAAAGGTCTTTCCTTTCTCCCTGCTGCCCATACTGATTTCATCTTCTCGAGTTTCGGCGAGGAGTTCGGATTCGTAGGGTCTTTTCTCGTCTTCATTCTTTTCAGCGGGCTGATCTACACAATCCTGCGGTCCTCTTTCAAAATGCGAGATCGCTTCAGGAGAGCCCTTGGCATCGGCATCGGCGCCTATTTCACATACCACTTCCTGGCCAATATAGGCACAAACCTCGGATTCTTTCCCGTGGCTGGAGTTCCACTTCCTTTCATGACCTATGGAGGAAGTCACCTCACCGTCGAAGCGGCTTTGCTGGGGCTTTTGATCAGAGCGCTCAGGGAAGAGAGCTCAAGCTACCGAATCTTGGAATAATCTCAGATGTTATAGCCATAAGATCGAAGTACCCTCTTCCCCTCTTCGGAGATCCTGTCCACAGTCCAGGGAGGATCCCAGACGATTTCCACTTCCGCGTCCTCAACGCCCTCGAGTTTGAGAAGGCGATCCTTTGCCTGCATCGCTATGGCGCCAGCGAGCGGGCAACCGCGGGCCGTGAGCGTCATCTTAACGTGTACCTTGTTCCCCTCGATCTCTATGCCGTAAATAAGCCCGAGGTCCACTATGTTGATGGGGATCTCGGGATCAAATACCTCTTTAAGTGCCTCTATTACTCTTTCCTTGGTCAGCATATTTCCTCCTTCTTCCGTGCATTTTACCAGAGAAAACATGACATGTCAAGATATCGGCCTATCTTTGAAGCGATGTCCTCCATCTTTATAATCTGAAAAAGTGACTTGACAAACTAACTAAGGAAAAGTATTAATATACGCTATGGAAAACCTGATAAAAGAAAGTATAAAAAATCTTAGCGAAGTGGGAAAAAAGGCGCCGAGGCTCGAGGGGGTGCCCTCGGGCGTTGAGGGATTGGACGACCTCTTTTTCACGTCGAAAATCCAGGATGGCAGGGCGATCCGGATGCCGCTCGGCGGAATACCGCGCTACTCCGTCGTCAACCTGACCGGGATCTCCGATACGGGGAAATCCCTCATGGCCGAACAGTTCGCCGTCAAACAAGCAGCGCGTGGGAAGAGGGTGGCTTTCGTGACGGTGGAAACTCCTGCCACATTCCTCTCAGTGGGGCTCAAGGAAAGGGCCTTTGCCATGGGCTTCCAGGAGACCGAGGAGATCGAGAAGAACATATACATCATCGACGCAGCCAGCTATTCGGCCCTCAGAGAAGACATAAAGGTCCTCCTCGACACCCTGGCCTACGCGATAAAAACCTACAGGATCGATTTCACCGTCATCGACTCCATCACTGGCCTCTACGAGGCTAAGGAGATGCTCGCCAGGACCTTCGTCAGGCAGGTTTACAACTTCCTCAAAAAATGGTATCAGACAGCCCTCCTCGTCTCCCAGAAACGCTCAGGGCACGAAGAGCTGTCGGCAGAAGCCGCCGGTGGATATGCGGTGTCCCACATCGTCGATTGCACAATGGTCCTGTCGAAACGCATAATCCAGAGTCAGTACGACGAACGGATCTACAAAAAACCGATCGGAGAGCTCATCAGGTTCTTCAGGATCGACGGCTGCAGGATGTGCGGCCACGACACCGATACCCATCTCATGGAGATCACCGAACTCGGCCTGGTCAAAATAGAAAAGAGCCTGAAGGAATACCTCAAAAAACAATAAAGGAGGTGGGAAGATGCCGGTCTTACGTCCTGATGAAATTCAGCAGTACGACATCGATACAATAGCCATCAGGGTTTTTCTGAAGGCCCTCGAGATCATAGGAGGGCCGAGAAAGCTCATTGAGCTCAGAAACCTCACGTGGATCACCTCGCTGATGGAGGCCGCCTATGCCGTTGTCCTTGCCGATCAGTCCCTCAAAACCGAGGACGAGATAGCTGAATTCCTGGGTCTGACGAGACAGACCGTGAGAAACATCCTCAGGGCCGATCCGGAGCTCGTAATGCAGAAACTCGAAGGGGAACTCCAGGAAAAAACGCCGCGAGCCCACACGGCTGGCGGTCTGGCCAAACTCGCCCACAAGGAGATCAAAGAGGGCAGAGATTACCTCAATTTCTTCATTTACGCCCTTGAAAGTGCATCGGAGAGCCTGGGCATATACTGGCCCATTGAAGTGCTCAGAAAGATAAAGGGAATGGACTTCCCTGTCGACAAAGAGGAGCTCGCAGAGAGGCTCAGAGGCCTCTCGATAAAGAACGTCCCTTCAGAGGAGATCCTGGAAAAACTCGACTATCCGGTGAAGAGCCCCAGCGATCTCTTGCACAAGATCAGAAAAAGCCTCGAAGGAGGAGGATAAATGGTAATACACAAAAGGCATGCCCAATTACTAAAGATCGCCGCAGAAAAGGGCATAAAATTCAGCGACGTGGAGGGCGATGACATAAGCTATCTCGATCAGCTCGATAAAATGGGCCTTATCGAACTCGACGAGGAGGGAATCTTCGCCCCCACTTATTCGGGCGCTCTCCTCATCGAGACCATAGAGAGTGCCCCGGAGTTCGGAGGCCTTCCCCTCGAGAAGTGGGACGAGGACTTCCGTTTCATCGGTTCCGAGATAATCTCAATGCTCCACACCGCTTATCTCACCCAGAGTCGCACCGGTCCTGTTTTCGAGAAGGAGCTCGGGATAAGAGGCTTCGCGAAAGACGGCAAGCTCACCCCCATCGCTCACAACGTGATCGAACTTTTCGAGAAGGCACACCCCCGGCTCGTCATCTCCAGGGAACTCGCCGATTACCTGCGGAAGATGCCGCCGGGTCCTGGCTACAGGAAACACCTTCCAGCGGAAAAACATGTGCTCCTGGAACTCGAGGGAATGAGACTTCTGTCTTTCAGCATCCCGAAGAGCGATATCTTTTCGCTCTCCGGACTCGGCCAGCAGCTGAGGGCCGCCATAATCCACAGCGCTCCGGCTTACGAGGTCATCATAGAAGAGAGAATATTGAGGGCTTTCCTCAGGGGCGATTACCGGGAACTCCCGGAATTTAGCAGGCTGGTTGCCATGGCATTCGTCAAGCCCGACGGCGAACTTCTGACGGCGGGACGACATCTGATCCCAGCTGCCCGGATTTACTTCGAGGGCCCTATAACACTGAATCCATCCGTTGACCTACAGCTTTTCGACATCTATGCGCTGAAATGCCTGGAAGAGCTCGAGAAAAATGGGGAAAGGCCGTCCGAAGAGAGGGTAGCCGATCTCATAAAAAAGAAGTTCAAGCTCGAGAGCATCAACGTGAGGAAACATCTCTACAGGCTCGTCGCCGCGAGGCTGGCTGACATCTGCTTCAGCGGAGATGAAGAGTGCTTCAGGCTCACCGATTGGGGCAGAGAGGCATGCGAAGACCAGGTGAAGAGGGAAAGGCCCATCCCGGCCCATGCCGTGAAATCCATAACGCTGACCAGGATGGAATACACAGCGCCTGAATACGAATGGTTCACAGCGGGAGAAAAGGCCGGCCTGACGGGCAACGGTTACCCGTCGAAGTCCGGGCTTCTCTATGCCAGGATAGCTTCTAACTCGCGCAGGATACCATTCATAGACCGAACTGCTGCCAATGCCTTAAGGCTCATTCCCCTGACCAGAGGCATCTACCTCGAGGAACTCAGGGCTCTCTGGAAGGAAAGCGGGAACCTTGACGATATCCTATCTCACCTCGACGCAAGCCTCATCGTGGACCTTCTGCCCGGGGAAGCCCTCGTGCTGACCGAAGTCGGCAAGCTGATCAAAAGGGCCATCCAGGGCTGTCCTGAGTCCACACAGTATCCTATCACCCCGGCTCTGGCTCTCCTCGTGAGCAAACTCGGTGATCACCTGGAGGAGGGAGCCGAGTTCACGGAAGCCCTGAAAAGGACGGAGAAAGAGCTTGGATTTCCTTCAAAATACGTGGAAAACCTGGTCCTTGCGGCCAGACGATGCCGCTATTTATCGGCAAGAAATCTGACACAGAACGGAAAATACCTCAGACAGGCCGTCAAACTCCTCACGGAGATCAGGGAGATCTGGGAGGAGATCATGGTCTAAAAGGAGGAGGAAGATGTACGATCCCATCTCGTTGCTTTTTCTAATCATATTTCTGTTCGGGCTTCTCTATCCTCAGATTCAACACAAGACGCTCCTCGGCAATAGGCTTGCCCTGATCAAAAAACTCGAGAAGAAGAGGGGCACGAGGGTCATCACCATGATCCACCGACAGGAAAAGATAGGCCTCTTCGGCATACCTTTCTTCAAGTTCATAGACATAGAGGATTCCGAGGAGATACTCAGGGCGATCAGGCTGACCCCGAAGGACATCCCAATAGACCTCGTCCTGCACACCCCCGGCGGGCTCGTCCTCGCCTCGACCCAGATCGCAAAGGCCCTCAAGGACCATCCGGCGAAAACCACCGTCATCATACCCCATTACGCCATGAGCGGCGGGACCCTGATAGCACTCTCCGCCGACGAGATCATAATGGATCCCCACGCGGTTCTGGGCCCGGTGGATCCACAGCTGGCCGACTCGGAGGGAGGAGCCGTCCCCGCCGCGTCCATATTGAAGGCCGTCGAGGTGAAGGGTCCCGAAAACGTCGAGGACGAAACCCTCATGAAGGCCGATGTGGCCGAAAAAGCCATAACACAGGTCAAACAGATCGTTTATGAACTCCTCGAGGGCAAGATGGACAACGAAAAGAGGGAAGAGATCGCGGAAAGACTGAGCCGTGGCCACTGGACCCACGATTATCCTATCACCCTGGAGGAAGCGAAAAAATTGGGCCTTAAAATATCGACCGATGTCCCCGAAGAGGTCTATACCCTGATGAGCATGTATCCTCAGAGCTCCCAGAGAAGGCCGAGCGTGGAATTCATACCCATCCCTTATCAGTCTCCTCGGGGCTCGAACCAGAGTTAAAAGAGGAAACTTTCTTAAAAGGGAAAACTTTCAATGAAGAATGGCCCGCAGTAAAATAGGGATATGCCCCACAAGGGATACGAATTTTTAAAAGCTCTCAAGAGGGGCGAGCTCGCGTCCCACCTCTACGTGCTGGCAGGACGGGAAGAGCTTATGATGGAGAGCGCCCTGAAGATCCTCGAGGAAAAACTCGCTCCCTGCGACAGGAAGGTATATTACATCGACGAGATGACAGTCCAGGAGTTGCTCCAATCCTCCTCTACCGGCGACCTCTTCGGCAGTTCCCGGAAGATCACGGTGATCAAGGGGATAGAGAAATCCAGGAAAAAGTCGAAAAAACAGCTGCTGGAGCTTTTCCAGAGCCTATCCGGCGGTTTTTTCGATGTCGATAACCCCCTGGTCATCTACATCAGGACCTCCGGAATGAAGGAGAGGAAGAGGAACGAACTCATGAGAAACCTGCGCGACATTGAAAAAACCGCCGAGACCGAATTCCTCAAGGGCGCCCTCTTTGTCGAATTTCCTCTCCTGGTGGAGGACAGGAACACCGCTCACCTGTTCCGAAAATGGATCAAAAACTGGTTCGAGAGGAAGGGGATAGCCCTCGACGGGGAAACACTGGAAAAACTCAAGTCTTCTCTTCCCCCTGAGCTCAAAGAGGCACAGGCCGAGATGAAAAAACTGCTTCTCTACACAGACGGAGCCCCTCCGTCGCCCGAAGATGTCGAAGAGGTAGTTTCGAAAAGCGAGGAGGTACTGATAAAAGATCTCTCCCGTCTGATTCAAAAAGGAGACAATCGTTTCGCCGCTTTAACCCTCAAAAAGCTTCTCGACAGCGGCGTCAGGCCGAACCACATTCTCGCCTATCTGCTCGTGGTCCTGGCGCGTCACCTCAGAGACAACGGGCGTAAGGCCGCTTTTAGATCAGCTCTGAAAAAGGCGGAGAGAGCCGTGGAACTGGAGGGAAGACTGAAATCCCAGCCAGTCTCCGATTCCCTGCTCCTTCTTCTTCTATCGGAGGAACTTTCTCGATGATGAGCTTCCTGGCCGCCCTCGTCTTTCTGCTGTCTTCGTCGGGAACGGAGAGCAACGAATACATCCTCCTGTCAAATTATTATCTGGAATCGGGACAGGCCGACAGTGCCATCGAGGTCCTCAGGAAGGCCTTCTCGGAAACGGGCGAACATGAATTTCTTCTGAGGATAGCGGAGATCTACATAGACAGGGGAAAATACAAAAAGGCCCTGCCCTACACATCCCGATGCCTGAAAGAAGTCGAGGAACCCGACGCCTACAGGTTGCATGCCCTTGCGCTTTACGGGCTGAAAAAGGAGAAAGATGCCCTAAAGACGATCAAGGAGGGCCTCCGAAAATTCCCCGAAAACCCATCCCTGCTGCACCTCCTCGGAAACCTCTACGACATAGAAGAGAAAAGAAAGAAGGCTCTCGAATACTACCTCAAGGCTCTAAGGCGTGCTCCGGATTCGACAGACCTCCTGGTGGATTATGCCACGCTCCTCTATAGATGCGGCCGGAGCGACTCAGCTCTGTCGATCCTGGAGAGAATTTACGGTGAGGTAGAGGGAAATTACAGGGCAGAGCTTACGCTTTCCGGAATATACGAAGAAAGAGGAGAAACAAAAAAGGCCCTCGAGCACCTGGAGAAAGCTTATTCAATGAACCCGATGAGCATCCCCCTTCTCGTCAAGCTCGGGCAGTTGAGCATTGACCTGGGCGAAAATGAGGATGCCATCAAATACCTGTCCCTGGCAAAGTCCCTCGATCCCCTGAATGCGGACACCAGAAGGCTCCTGGGCATCGCCTTCTACAGAATAGGTGAGACAGAGGACGCCCTGAATGAGGAGATGGTCGCCCTCTATCTGACTCCCCGCAACTCGGAGGTTCACTATTACCTGGCGAGGACCTTCGCGGAACTCGGGGCCGACTCACTGGCATTGAAACACGTGAGAAAAGCCATAAAGCTAAAACCAAGGCCCGAATACAGGCTCTTCGAGGCCTATCTACTTGTAACAGGGCTTAGGTTTAGGGAAGCCATCAGGAAGTTGAAATCGATGGAAGAGGACCTCAATCCGCCCGGGTATTATCTTCTCGGCACGGCCTACTTCGGGCTGGAAAATTACAAGAACGCATTGAAATACTTCAGGAAAGCTTCGGAGCTGGACACGGCGAATTATCGCTACAAAAGGACTGTGGCCGAACTTCTCGAGCAGCTCGGGGAGAAGGAGAAGGCCCTTGACATCCTCGAAAAGATGTCAGAGAACTATCCTGACAGCACCGAGCTGAAGTTCAGGATGGCAATGCTTCTCGCAGAACTCGATGAGATGGCCAGGGCAGAATCCCTCTTCGCTCTCATAGTTCAGGAGGACTCGACTGATGCAGCTGCCTATAACAACTGGGGATATTTCCTGGCGACCAAGGGAGGCGATCTCGACTCGGCTCAAAAACTGGTGGCAAAGGCCCTGGAGCTGGAGCCAGACAATCCGTTGTATCTGGATTCCATGGGGTGGATCTACTTTCTCAAAGGCGATTATCGGACTGCCTTCGATTACGTGAAGAGGGCCGTGGAGGGAGGTGTTCGCGACCCCGAGATACTGGAGCACATGGGAGAAATTCTTCTGAAGCTAGGGCAGAAGGAAGAGGCACTGAAATATTTCAGACAGGCCCTGAAAATCGACCCTTCCAAGAAGGAATTAAAGGAAAAGATAAAGCGCTGTGAAAAGGATTAAACTCGGCATCACAGGCCCCCCTGGATCGGGCAAGACTACCCTGGCGAAGTACTTCCAGGAAAAGGGAGCCGCGGTCATATCGCTTGATGAGCTGGGCAGGGAAATCACTCTGAGAAAACTCGAGGAAGTGGGAAAAGCACTCGGAATCGACCTCAAGGACCAGCCCGTGGAGATCCAGAGAAAATTGATAGGAAAGCGAGCTTTCTCAGATGTGAATAAGCTGAAGAAACTCGGGGAGATAGTCCATCCAGAGCTCAAAGAGGAAGCACTCCGCCGGCTCCGCGAGGCCGAGGGAGAACTCACTGTGGTGGAGGGGGCTCTGCTCTTCGAACTCGGTCTTCACGAACACGTGGACAGGGTCATAACCGTTATTGCCCCTGAAGAACTTCTCCTCCGACGTTTTCTGGAGAAAAGCGGATACGACGAGAAGGCATTTCGCGTGATCCTGTCCTATCAGTGGCCTCAGGAATGGAAGGGGCTTTCGTCGGACTTCGTGATCAACAATACCGGGGACCTCAGCTCCCTCAGGGAGAGGGCCTTTAAGATACTGGAGAGGTTAAGGCAGGACCCCTGATCACAAAAGCGTCCTGAAGTATTCGGAAAAAGAGGAATCTGGATATTTAAGGATGAATTCCCTCAAAACTTCCTTGGCAAGGGCAGGGTCATTGAGCCTTTCGCTGGCTATTTCATAGGCCCTTAAAGCACATTCTCCGGCGATGTAACCCGGAGATTTTCGGTAGATCTCCCTGTAGAGGGAAAAAGCATCTCCCCATTTCCCCTCCTTCTCCATAACTTTTCCCCACAGGTAGCCGAAACAAGGCTTCAGGGCCCCGCCACTGCCATAGCGATCTCTGGCTATCCTCGCCGCCTTCTCGGCATCGCCTGAGAGAAGGTAGCCGAGGGCCTCAAAATATTTTCTCGCCTCGCCCTCAGAACCCGACATCAGGATCTCCTTGAAATAGAAAACGTCGTTGACCCTCTCGCCCGCGATATACCTCCGAAGCAACATATTGAAAAAAGAATCGGCCAGGGCAAAATCTCCCCGGATTAGAGAGGCAAGACCGCAATAATAAAGTCCCTCCTGGGTCGTGTCGCACTCCGAGCATTCCTTTAAGGCCTCCTCCGATTTGCCCATCTTTATCAGGGCCTTGATCCTCACGGGATCGAACCCGCGAGACGGCGCGGCCTTGAGGACGAGGTCAGGCCTGTTCAGCCTTTCCAGGTAAACATCCATGATCAGATCGCGGGCCCCCTTTACTCCGCCTTCCTCGGCTTTTCGCAGATGTTCAACGGCTTTCTCGTACTCCCCGAGCTCTGAGAGGCAACGTCCCATCAGAAATTCCCAACGGGCGTCCCTCTCTTTCTCGTCGAAACCCTGAAGGATCGACAGGGCCACGGAAGGCTCTCCCATCTGCAGGGCTTCTCTGGCAAGAGCTATGTTGGCGTGAACCTCGCCGGCCAGTTCAAACTCCCTGGCGGCCTTCTCAATTTTGCCGGCACTGAGATAGAGTTCAGCGAGAACCAGATGAGCCCTGGTGATCTTCCTGTGCCTCTTCATCCACTTTCGAACGAGCTCTATCGCCTTCTCCTTCCCGAGATAGCGGCTCACCATAAGGACCTCCCGCTTCACCCTTCCCGGGTCCTCGCCCTCGATAAGCCGATTCATCGCCTCTCTTATGGCAACCTCGTAGTCGCGTTTCTCCAGGGCGCGAATATAAAATTCCCTCGCAAAGAGATAATCCATGCCCAGCTTTTTTCTGCCTCTCTCGAGAAGAGCATAGGCCTCTTCCTTTAATCCGCTGGACCTCAAGAAAATGGCGGCCTTTCGATAGGCTTCGGGGTCGGATTTTTTTTCCACAAATTGCTCGATAACCCCGATGGCTCCGGCAGTATCGCCGCTCCTGATCAAACGCCTGGCCCTGATAAGAAGGCTGTCCTGAAGCGACACTATCTGACTCAGGAGGAAAACAAGGAGGAGAGAATTCATAACCCCAGTTCCTCGCTAACGCCAACCATGGCTTCCAGGCAGAGCGTGAGGAAGGTGTCCAGGTCTATTCCGAGGCTCTCGGCGCTTCTCATCTGCTCCCGGGACGCGCCGGCGGCAAACCTCTTCTCCTTAAACCTCTTTTTGAGAAACCTGAGGTCAAGTCCCTTCAGGGATTTGCTGGGATGCATGAGGGCACAGGCGACGATAAAGCCTGTGGTCGGATCCACCGCGTATATGGCTTGCTCCATCGGCGTTTCGGATTCCTTTTTCCCTGCATGGGCCAGTATGGCATTCAGCACACGCTCGTCGCTGAACCCCATTTCTTTCAGCATCTCCACTGTGCGCCAGGCGTGTCGGCCGAAATCATCCAGCGTCTCCTCGTAATCAAGGTCGTGGAGAATCCCGGCAATTTCCCAGAGATCCGGATCCTCGCCGAAGTGCTGGGCAAGCCTTCTCATACAGGCTCCCGTCGCTATCATGTGTTTGACAAGGTTCTTCTTGCTTACCTTTTCCTTCACCAGCTTCAGGGCTTCATCTCTCGTCATGTTTAAAATTATACGACAGCGCGGCCGTTCTTAAAAGCCGCAGAACTCACAGCAAGTATTTGATTTTGCTCCCCCTCTTCCTCAAAATTAGTTCTTACCGAAATCTTCGTTTTCTCACTCATCGCTGGTTAACCTCCTTTCCTCCTGTGAACCCTCTCAAGCTGATTATACAACCTGACTATAGCCCTGTTAATTTCTACAATGTCCAGACCCTCCTTGATCTCCTTTAACCTGCCCTTCACAACCACTGAAATAGACGGATCCTCCATCACCCTCTGGTATGGCGTCTTGATGTCGTACACCCTCCTGTACCTTTTCCCCACCTTCCTCTTCTCTTTTAACCTCATCGTCGGTATAAAGTAATTATGCCTCAATTCAATGTATCGATACATCTCCTCCAGTATCTTTAACTCCGCCTCCGTATCGTATCGCGCATACCCCACATACCTCCTCACTACTATCATGTTCCTGTTCTCCACGTGTGGGTTGTCATTGCTAACATGCTCCCTGCTCCTCGTGAATTCTATACCCTCCTCCCTGCAATAATTGAGCAAATGTGAATTGATAAACTCGCTCCCGTTGTCACTGTGAATATGCCAAAAAGCAAAAGGCGACCTCTTCTTTA
>JAGGUL010000059.1 GCA_021158525.1 Candidatus Hydrothermota bacterium
CCCTCGAGATCTCCGTCGAAAACATGCGCAACGGGGTCTATTTCCTGCGCTTAGAGACCGACAGGGGTTCGGTCACGAGGAAGTTAATCGTGAGATAAGGCGCCATGGACGACGACGACAGAAAATACGTGGAGATCTCGAAAGAGACCTGGAGACGCCTTCTCGAGGGTTACGGAAAGAGAAATTTCAACATCAGATTCTGGAACGGGGAGGTGTGGGAGGCCGAGGAGAAGCCCGATTTTACGCTTGTTCTGAACCATCCCGGGAGCCTGAGAGCCGCCATGTTGCCCCCCACGGAGCTTAACCTCGCCGAGGCGTATCTGTATGGAGACATCGACATAGAGGGGAAGATCGAGGCAATTTTCCCCGTGGCTGACTTCGTGATGAATAACGGGCCGAGATTAATCGACAAACTGGGGTTAGCCAGGCTCCTCATGTCGCTCCCGAAGAAGAAGAAGCCGAGAGTCGGTAAGAGAGAACCCGCCAGGCTGAAGGGAAAGAAGCATTCCAGGGAACGGGACAGGCTGGCAGTTACCTATCACTACAACCTGCCCAACGAATTTTATTCGCTGTGGCTCGATAAGAACATGGTCTATTCCTGCGCTTACTTCAGAAGAGGCGATGAGAGCATCGATGATGCCCAGGAAAACAAGCTGGAATACATCGCGAGGAAGCTGAGGTTAAAACCCGGAGAGAGGCTTCTCGACATCGGCTGCGGCTGGGGGAGTTTCGTTGTCCACGCCGCAAAGAAATACGGGGTTCGCGCCTATGGCATAACCCTCTCCGAAAACCAGGTAGAATGGGCGAAGGAATGGATTGAGAGAGAGGGCCTCTCTGATCTGTGCACGGTGGAGCTCAGGGATTACAGGGATCTCGACGGCGTTGAGGAGTTCGACAAAATAGTCAGCATAGGGATGTTCGAACACGTGGGCGAGAAGATGCTGGGGGAATATTTCGGAAGGGCCTACCGGCTGCTCAAACCCGGCGGACTCTTTCTGAACCACGGCATAGCGAGACACATAAGAAATGTACGCACTGGCGAGAAGACTTTCAGCGATACCTACGTTTTTCCCGACGGCGAACTGGAACCGATAAGCCTGACGCTGAGGGTCGCAGAGGAGAAAAATTTCGAGGTGCGTGACGTGGAGAGCCTGAGAGAACACTACGCCCGCACTTTACGCCTCTGGGTCGAAAGGCTTGAGGAAAGGCACGACGAGGCGGTCAGGGTCACTGATGAGGTCACCTACAGGGTCTGGAGGCTTTTCATGTCAGGCTCGGCTTACGGATTCGAGACCGGCAGGCTCAACCTGTATCAGACTTTGCTTTCGAAACCCGATAAAGGGGGCAGGACCTATCTGCCCCTTACGAGGGAAGACCTCTATGTCCTGTGAATTACGACAGTATCCTGAGGCTGGGAGAAACTTCTCGATCGGAAGAATTCATAAATATTGCAGCGCATAGCGAATCGGCCCCTTGCAAAAGGGGCCGATTCGCGTAGTATTTAATTCGTGATTTCCTTCATTCGTAGGAGGTGATATGAAAGGCAGGCTTGTTCCGGTGTTCCTTGTGCTTTTTGTCACCCAGCTTGCTGCCTACACCACCTTTATGGAGAGGTTCGGCGGTGAGGCAGATGACCGTGCCTACGATGTGATCCAGCTCAGCGACGGGGGCTACGTTTTTGTGGGCGAGACTGAATCATACGGGTCCGGGCAGCTCGATCTCTGGGTCGTCAGAACCGACAGCCTGGGAACGATTCTTTGGGACAAAACCGCAGGTGGCGGCTACGATGATTGTGGATATTCCATCGCCTTTTCCCCCGATGGGGGATTTGTGATCGCCGGCAAGACCGCTTCCTTCGGTTCCGGATACGATGATGTGTTCATCGTCAAGCTGAGTTCCGACGGTCAGATCCTCTGGGAGAAGGTCTACGGTGGGGGGAGCTATGACGAGGCGCGATGCATAAAGGCGGTTCCGGACGGAGGTTACATAGTGGCAGGCAGAACGAAATCCTTCGGCGCCGGTTATTATGACGTTTACCTGCTCAGGCTCGATGAGAACGGCGATACCCTCTGGACGAAGACTTTCGGCGGAGACAACAACGATGAGGCTTACTGTGTAGAAGTGACCGACGACGGCGGATTCGTTGTGGCCGGCAAGACTGCGTCCGTTGGATCGCCGGGATCCAACGTCCTGCTCCTCAAAGTGAGCTCCAGCGGGGTCGGAGAATGGATGGAAGCTTACGGCGATATAAACTGGGACGAGGGCTATTCGGTTGTTCAGACCGAAGACGGCGGTTTCCTCGTTGCCGGGAAGACACTGTCGAGCGGAACGGGCTCCTTCGACATGTACCTCGTCAGGACGAACTCCGAGGGCGATTCTCTCTGGGCGAGGACCATTGGGGGAAGCGGTGACGACGAGGCCTGGTGTCTCAGGAAGATCGGGGACGAGAATTACATCCTGACAGGCGGGTCCCGAGGCGGTGAAGATTTTCAGGCCGTTCTCTACATGCTCGATTCAGCCGGCAATACGGTCTGGAGCAGAGATTACGGAGGGCCTCTCGACGATGAGGGCTTTTCCGTCCTCAGCACAGCCGATGGCGGATTCATGATAGCCGGGAAGTCGGCGAGGAACGGAGGAGGAGACGACGCCTTCCTCGTCAAAACCGATCCCGACGGGATCGTCAATGTCGAGGAAAAACTACTTCCCCCAGGGCTCGGCCTCCGCAGGCTCACGGCTTTCCCCAATCCTTTCGGGGGAAGCTGTCTTCTCAGCCCGAAGGGGCTCCTGTTCCGAATATATGATCCCGGCGGCAAACTCGTCTATAAGGGATACGGCCCCCAGGTCGGAGAAGGGCTGAAGCCCGGTGTATACTTCGTCAGGGCGCCGGGCTATGCACCTCTGATGATCACGAAACTCAAGTGATCCGGCACTATCTTCCTGCTTCTCCCGACGGTGAGGGCATTTCCCCGATTTCTCGGAGCTTTAAGTTCCGTCATTTTTCAAAGTAATTATTCTACTGATTTTTCGGGTCTTTGCCTTTTACATAGTCCTCGCAGGGCGCCGGCCACGGCAAATTTTCATGTCCCGGCCCGGATTTTTCGCTGCGCCTGTAGAATTCCTTGTTGTAATGGATCTTTCTCGATTATAACCTGGTGGGTTCATCCGGCTCCGCCTTTCTGTTCGAGCTCTGTACAACCCGGTACTTTGGCAAATTTCTGAATGCCGATGCTGCCGGCCTTCAAAGCCTGCTCAGAAAGCCTCTCAAAATCACCTGTACTGCCGATTTATAGCTTATTACACCGCCGTCGTTTGCAATTTGGGTCGAAGGCCTTTATAATCGGTTCAGAACTGTTCCTTTCGGTCTTGGGGACTTTTTCTTTTATCCTCACTGCCGATCGGAATCTCAATAAGAGGAGGATTTGTATGTCACAGGCAAAATTGGGTGATACCGTAAAGGTACACTACACTGGAAAACTGGACGACGGGAGCGTTTTCGATACATCTCTGGATCGGGAA
>JAGGUL010000037.1 GCA_021158525.1 Candidatus Hydrothermota bacterium
ACTCCCCCCTCTCAGGTCACCCTCATCTCACCCCTGAATAACTCCTACATCAACCAAAACCACGTCACCTTCTCCTTCCACCACTCCTCCGATAACTTGAGCGGCATCCACTCTTACCTCCTCCTCATCTCTCCCGACTCCCTCTTCTCCTCCTGCGACACCCAAACCACCCACGACACCACCATCACCATAAGCGGCCTCCCCCAGGGCACCATCTTCTGGCAAGTCCTCGCCATTGACAGCGCCTCCAACATCAGCACCCCAAACCCAACCTGGAACTTCGAAATCGATACCTCTCCACCCATCTCACCATCTCCCCTCTTCCCTCCTCAAAACGCATTCCTCAACGCAAACTCCACCGCCCTCATCTGGTCCTCCTGCATCCTCTCCTACCACAACCACAACCTCCTCGACCCCAATAAATCCCCCGTTCTCTACATCCTCCAGCTCGACACCCTCCCCGATTTCAACAACCCCATCATCTCCGATACCGTCGAAGATACATCCCTCACCGTAAACGATCTGACTGAAAACATCTATACCTGGCGCGTCAAGGCCTTTGACCTGGCAGGCAACGAAAGTGACTGGAGCTACACATCCAACTTCGGCATCGACCAAACTCCTCCGATTATCCTTGAGTTCACCGAATGGAGTGATACCACAGCCTACGATTCCCTTCCCGTCACAGCCCATGTAGAGGACGACGGCGCTGGAACAGACAGCGTCCTGCTCCACTACAGCTTCGATGGCGCGACCTGGAACACGAAAATAATGCAGCAGACGGCCGACAGCTTCACGGCTTATCTTCCATGTCCCGATACCAATGCATCAGTCCTGTATTTCCTGACAGCTTGCGACAGGGCCCTTCCTCCCAACTGGGCAGAAAGTGATACGATAAGCTTCAGCATCACTGATATAGCCGAGCGCAGCGGGCCCGATGTATTCTCGATGAAACTTGTGCAGAACCCGGTAAAGAAGGCCTTATCCCTCGAATTCCAGATGCCCCGCAGAAGCCCGGTATCTGTCAGGCTGATGGACCCTGCGGGCAGATGTGCATTCCACCGAGAGTTCGATTTAAGGAAAGGCAGAACTGCAGTTTCGATAGACTTAGACGGACTTCCATCGGGCCTTTACATCCTCGAGATATCGACAAAGGGAATCAAAACGAAAAAGACAAAAATTCTGAAGTTCTAAGGATGTAGCTTCTTCCAGAGTTTCTGCAGGTAATATAGCCTGTGCGGACGATATTTTCTCTCGAGGCCCTCGAGGGCGTCGCCAAGGGGCTCGCCCTCGAGGGCCCCAATTTTTGCCTCCGCGAGCAGCTTGAGATACCCAACCTCTTCGGGGCTGAATCCCATCAACCTGACAGCCAGAGCATCGGCGGCCAGGGGATCAAAAGACGCTACGGCAAAATCATGCAGATAGGGCGCTCCATTTACAGGACCGTTCCCTTCCATGCCCCAGAAGCCGTCGATTATGGCAAAATCGGGCCGCAAGACCTTCAAAAAAGCGAAAAGGTTGCTGTGTATTTTCCTGACCGAAGCCAGATAAACCCTCTCGTGCCACGCCATTTTTGCGAAAAGACCGGCCGGAAGGATCCCTCTGAGAAATTTCTTCAGCCACACGGGCACTGGACTTCTGGATTCAAGATAGGGGAGGTCATCCATGGTCAGGCCATGGACTTTTATCCTGTCCTCGGGATGTATAGCCCCCATCATGTTTTTGAGCGCACCGGTATATATAACAAAGTCATGGGTCTTCGGAATCGCCACCGAAGCTATGAAGTCGTAGTTAAGCTCGGCGACCCTAATCGTAGCCGGACCGCGAACCGTCCTTACTTCGATCTCGATGGGGTGCGGGAGCTCATCCAGGTTCACGAGCTCCACTTTGGGATATCTTTTCAGCGCCTCATAACCCATCTCCCTGACGACATCCCAGGTCGACTTGCCGGAAAAAAAGGCCCCGCCCGAGCCATCGCCGATGTGAATCACTTCTATCTCGTCGAAATCGGAGAGAAATTCAAGGATCACCTCGAGCGTCTCTGGGGAGGTGTTCGCGGGGCTCCTCTTGTGATCGGTGAGGTTGGGCTTGAGGAGGATCCGCCCCTTGACCCTCGCCCGAAGCTCTTCCTCCAGAAGCTCGAGAACGCCCCTGATGTTTTTCTCCCTGCCTCCGCCCCTTTTGAGCGCAACCTTCATGGATAAATAAATAATGCACTCCACCCCCATTATCAATCTCATTCAAGGTGGATCTCTGGAATTTCTGGGGTCGGGTCGTGCATCTTGCACGACCCGACCCCAGATAACTCCCTGTCTATCAAGGAATTACAAAAGCACCCTGCGTGCGTCAACTTTAAAATAAGGGTCTCAATTAGCTTGAACTTCCACCGCATTTCCAATATATTTGGATCTGCCATCACAAAATATGGGGGTGGTTACCGATGGCAAGGAAATTACGCATCCAGCTCGAGGGAGGGGTCTATCATGTTATCTCCAGGGGAACAAACAGGGAAGATATATTCAAGGATGACCGCGACAGACTCCGATTTTTCGACATCCTCAATTACACGGTGAAAAAACACAACTGGATAATCTATTCCTATTGCCTCATGAACAACCACTACCATCTTTTGATCGAAACCCCAGAGGCAAATCTCTCAAGAGGCATGCATCTTTTGAACTCCGTGTACTGCCGTAAATTTAACATGAGACATGGGCGAGTGGGCACACTTCTGCAGGATAGGTTTCGTTCCCTCCTTGTGACCAAGCAGAGTTATCTCCTTGAGCTGACAAGATATATAGTGCTGAATCCGGTACGAGCTCAATTCGTTCAAAAACCTCACGAATGGACCTGGTCATCTTATAGAGCAACGGTAGGCCTGGAAGAACCTCCTCCCTTCCTTCGAACCGAACTTCTTCTGAAGTTCTTCTCAAAAGATAGGGCCAGAGCGAGAGAACACTTTAAGGCTTTTGTCCTCAAAGGATTAGAAAACTATCTCGAATATCTCAAACACAACAAAGAAAATGGCGATGGATATAACTGGGGAATCGACAAATTGGAGAAAATTCATAAGCAAATCGCTTCTGAGACAGGCAGTAAAAGGCCGACCCTGAACCAGATCTTCAGAAAAGTCATAGAAAAGGGGATAATCGAGGCCGTTTATAAGTGGGGTTACACTCACACAGAGATAGGGAAACATCTCGGCTTACATCGAGCAACCATTTCCAGACGAGCTTCAAATGGAAAAAAGAACATCGTAAAAGTTGAACTCCTGACATCTCCGGAAAATATGAAGAACTGATTGTTCCACACAGGACACCTATTCGGTCGTAATCAAGATTTCCACCAATAATCTAAATGACACGGAAATTAAATTTTGCTGTCTCAATTAACGCGCTAAAATCTATGCGCACATGCGAATTTACTCTATCGCATTCAGCATCAGCAGGTTCGTTGGGGTCGGGTCGTGCAAGTTGCACGACCCGACCCCAGCACAGTATATTAAGTAGCAATGGAAGAAAAATGGTTAACTGTGCATGTTGTTCACGGCATGGAAAAAGCGATCATAATCAAAGGCCGGCTGGAATCGGAAGGCATCCCGGTTGAGCTAAAGTACGAAGCCATCGGAAAGCTTTACGGGATCACTGTAAACGGGATCGGAGAGATCAAAATCCTGGTGCCCCCTGACTTCTACGATGAGGCAAAATCCATCATAGAAAAAGCAGAGGGCAAACAAATCGACTGAAAAGCTTACATTACACTCCCCAGCTTCACCCCGAGGCGGCTTTTCTCTGCATGCGTTCCAGTTCTGCCCGGAGGTATCTGCCTGTATACGATTCGGGAATAACAGCGATTTTCTCAGGCGGGCCCTCTCCCACGATGTATCCTCCCTCGTCGCCACCTTCCGGTCCCAGGTCTATTATCCAGTCGGCGGACTTGATTATATCTATGTTGTGCTCGATTATCAGCACCGTGTTCCCCTTCATCACGAGCTTCCTGAGCACATCGATGAGCTTCTTGACATCTTCAAAATGAAGGCCTGTGGTGGGCTCATCGAGTATGTAAAGTGTTTTCCCCGTCGCCACCTTGGACAATTCCTTGGCGAGCTTCACCCTCTGGGCCTCACCTCCCGAAAGGGTGGGTGCGGGCTGGCCGAGCTTTATGTATCCGAGGCCCACGTCGAGCAACAGCTTCAGCTTACGCTCTATGGGAGGAATGTTCCTGAAAAGCTCGTAGGCCTCCTTGACGGACATCTCCAGCACATCGGCGATGGACTTCCCCTTGTACTTCACTTCCAGAGTTTCCCTGTTATACCTCTTCCCCTTACAGACCTCGCATGGAATGTAGACGTCGGGCAAAAATTGCATCTCTATCTTTATGTATCCCTCACCGCGACACGCCTCGCACCTTCCGCCTTTCACGTTAAATGAGAACCTCCCCGGGGCATAGCCCCTCATCCTGGATTCCTTCAAAGTGGCGAAGAGCTCCCGAATGGGGGTGAACACCCCCGTGTAGGTGGCGGGGTTGGACCTTGGGGACCGGCCTATCGGGGACTGGTCGATGTTGATTACCTTGTCGATGTGTTCGAGGCCCAGGATCTCGTCGAAGTCGCCGGCCGGCTCGCGGGATCCGTAAAAGTGCCTCATGAGAGCCCTGTAAAGGGTATCCTCGACGAGGGACGACTTGCCAGAACCGGAAACCCCGGTCACGACCACAAAAAGCCCAAGTGGAATCCTGACCTCCAGGTTCTTCAGGTTATTAGTCCTCACCCCCTTCAGGAGGAGCCACTTGTTTCCCGGCTTTTTCCTCTTTCCGGGAACGGGAATGTCGAGTTTGCCCGACAGATACCTCCCGGTGAGGGATTTTTCGTTCGCCATAATATCGGCCGGCTTACCCGTCGCCACCACATAGCCGCCGTCCTTCCCGGCGCCCGGCCCGAGATCGATGATCCAGTCGGCTTTCTCTATTGTCTGGCGGTCGTGCTCAACCACAACCACAGTGTTGCCGAGGTCCCTCAGCTTGAGAAGAGTGTCGATGAGCCTGCCGGTATCCCTGGGGTGCAGGCCTATGGTGGGCTCATCGAGCACATAGAGGACGCCGGTGAGCCCAGAGCCTATCTGGGTCGCCAGCCTCACTCTCTGGCTCTCACCAGCGGAGAGCGTCTCCGATGTCCTGTCCAGAGTGAGGTAATCAAGCCCCACGTTGAGGAGGAAAGCGAGCCTCGCCGTTATCTCCTTGAGAATCTGCTTGGCAATGAGGTATTCTCTCTTTGTCGGCTTAAAATTCGCGAAAAACTCGTGGGCTTCCTTGACTGTCATCCTCACTATGTCCCATATGGATTTATCCCTGATCTTGACGGCGAGGGCTTCCCTCTTGAGCCTCGCGCCCCCACACACGGGGCAAACCCTGTTGACCATAAAGCCCTCTATCTCCCTCTTGACCCATTCCGATTCGGTGTATTTATATCGTCGCCACAGGTATGGGATCACGCCTTCATAGAAATAGTGGTCGCCCGGCGCCTCAGGGTTGTCGTGGCTGAATCGTGAGGGATCCTCCACTCCGTAGAGGATAAGGTTTCTGAAAACCCGAGGCAGGTCTCTCCACGGGGTATCAAGATCCACGCCGTAGATCCTGGCGAGCCTCTCGAGCTTGGGCTCGAGAAAAGGATTGGGCGCTCCCCAGGGCTTTATCGCGCCTTCGGGAATTGAAAGCTCCTCATTCGTGATGAGCAGATCGGGATCGATCTCGATCTTAACTCCGAGCCCAGAACAATATTCACAGGCGCCATAGGGAGAGTTGAAAGAGAAAAGCCGCGGCTCGAGCTCAGGCATGGAAAAACCGCATTTCGGACAGGTCAATTTCTCGGAAAAGACCCTCTCCTCGCCGTCGGCCAGAACAACAACCTGTCCTTCGGCCTCCTTGAGGGCCTGTTCGACAGCCTCGGCGATCCTGCCCCTGACGTTTTCTTTGACCACGATCCTGTCGACGACGATCTCTATCGTGTGTATCTTGTACCTCTCGAGGGCCGGGACTTCTTCAATATCGTAAATCTCGTCGTCCACCCGCACCCTCACATATCCCCTCTTCGCAATTCGCGAAAGGAGCTCTCTATACTCACCTTTCCTGCCCCGCACAACAGGAGCGAGTACTTGAACGCGGGTTCCCTCGGGATACTCCAGAATTCGATCGACGATCTCGTCGACGGTCATAGACTTGAGAGGGTTCCCGCAATTGGGACAATGGGGAATCCCTATCCTGGCGAAAAGAAGCCTGAGGTAATCGTAGATCTCCGTTGTCGTTGCGACGGTAGATCTCGGGTTCTTCGATGCTTTCCTCGGTTCGATGGCGATGGCGGGCGAGAGTCCAAGTATGTAATCCACATCGGGTTTCTCCATCAGCCCCAGAAACTGCCGTGCATAGGCAGAAAGGGATTCGACATACCTTCTCTGCCCCTCAGCGTAAAGGGTATCGAAGGCAAGAGAAGACTTGCCTGACCCCGAAAGCCCCGTTATCACAACGAACTTATCGCGGGGTATCTCCACATCGATGTTTTTTAAATTATGGACTCTCGCGCCCTTTACGAAGATTTTTCTGCTCGGCATAGCTGTTTTATTTAAACCCAGCTCAAGATTTTTACAAGGGGGTACGGGGCACTTTCCGTTCGATTCCACCTCGAAAAACCTTGACAACCGAATGCCGTCGGAGTATTTATAAAGCGGCTAATTGAAAATGGGGGCGTATGGATTCGACGGGGGTATAAGGATGCTGAAGGCGCATGCCGAGGTGCCGAACCTCGTAAAAAACGGCAACAAATAATTGCCAACACAAACTATGCGTTAGCTGCCTAATAGACGGCAGCTCGTCCGGGAGGGAGCTCGCCCCGTGCTCCTTCTCAGGACGTCATAGAACGGGGCTACGCTTCTCCCTTTAGCCCGCCGGGGGAGAAGTTAGAGTTGAGGCGGGTACCCCTTCCGAAGCCTTGCCTGTCGGGTCGGAAGGGCTGACGTAGACAGGCTAAGCATGTAGGGCCTTCAGGGTCCGTACCTCCGGACGCGGGTTCGATTCCCGCCGCCTCCATTTTTTCAGTACATGTGTCCTATGGAGAGATAAAGCCTCCCGCGATCGCCGGGAGAGCGATTCTTCAACTTAATACCCCAATCCAGTCGTAGTGGCCCCACGGGCGTCCACAGCCTGAAACCGATACCTGAGCTCAGAGCAATGCTCTGTATGTCCGCATCATCCCACCGATCGTAAAGCCCACCGGCATCGGCGAATGCAACAAGCCCGTTCTTCCCCCAGATCCTGAACCTCAGTTCCAGGTTAAAATTCAACAGTTTCGTCCCGGAGCGGAAATCCCTCTCAGGGTCGGGAGGTCCCACGGACCTCCTGTCATATCCCCTGAGGCTGCCGTCGCCTCCCAGAGTGAACCGCTCTATGGAGGGAACGATACTGGATCTCCCGAAGGGCGATTCTGCGCCCGTTCTGAACCTGAGGGCGACTATAATTTTCCCGTTTTTCAAAGGAACATAGCGGGATATATCGAAAAACAACCTGGTGAAATCGTAGCTCCCCCCGAGAATCCAGCCCGCTCCCTCGAGCCTGACGGTCGAAAAAAGGCCGCGATCGGGATCGAGCAGGTTGTCCCTCGTATCCCAGAGGGGCTGTATCGTAGCAGAGTTGATGGTGATCCTCCCCTCCCCCGGGCTCTTGAGCACCCCGGTCCACCCCACAGAGGAGTTGATCCTGAAATTCTTGCTGATAACCTTCCTCAGCTGAAAATCAATCCCCACTTCCTCCACTTCCTCGTCCACATCCTGGTAGTAATAAGCAAGCCCGCGAGCCTCAAGCCTGAAGCCGAGAAAATAGGGCTCCGAGTAGTGCACTTCGAACCTCTTCCTCCTGAACTGCTTTAGATCGTGCAGAAGGCTGGCGTGAAATTCGGCCCTCTGGCCGTTGTTGAAAACGTTGAGATGTCCAACGGCGAACTTGGCCTGAAGGTCGGTAGGCGAGTGGTATCCAAATCCAAGATTGAGAAAACCTGGCTTTACTTCCTCCAGGACAAAAAGAATTAAAACGCTATCACCCTGGGGGCTTAACTCTCTTATCTCGTGTCTCACCGACGAAAAGAGACCCGTGGAATAAATCCTCCGCTTTGACTCGATGAGAAGCGTTGAGTTGTAAGGAGTGCCGGGTTTTATAACGATTTCCCTTTCGACTATCCTGCGGCGCACCCTTTCGAGGCCCACTATCTTATAGCCCGACACCACAACAAGAGGCCCCTCCCTGACGTTGTAAATCAGCCTCAGGGAATCGTCTCCGAGATCCTTAAATTCCCGTTTAAGCTCCATGTAGGGATAGCCGCTATCTGCATAAATGGAAAGAAGCCTATATTCTCTCTCCCCAAAAACTTCCTCGTCATAGGGGAAGGGAGGCTTGAGCCCCAGGATCTTCTTTATGGTCTCCGACGAGATCTTCCTGTTGCCCCTTATCTCGAGACTCGTGACAGTCTTCCTGGAGCCTTCCTCGATCCTTATGGTTATATAAACCCTGTCCTTTTTCTCAACGACTTCCGGCTCGCCGATCTGCGCGCTGAAATATCCCCTACTCTTGTAATAGTCTCTCAGTTTAAAGAGAGAGCTCTTAAGAAGGGAAGCCCGGTACGGGCTTCCCTTCTTAAGAGCCAGAATTTTCAATAATTTATCCTTCGATACCCCCTTCGCGCCCTTGATCTCTATGCGTCCGACGACAGGCTGACCCGCTATAAGAATGAATACCAGGCTCAGGCCGAGTACGATGGCTTACCTCCATTTTCCCTTGAGCTCTCACTCCACGTCCACAAACCTGTCCTTGACTTTCTTGAGCACTTCAGGGAGTGTGGTGTATTCCATCTCCTCGAGGCTCAACCTGTGAGGCTCGAAGGGCCCCATCTGCCTGATATAATTTGAGATCTCGTTGGCGAGTTTCCTTGCCTCATCGAAGGCCGGGTCGTCGAACATGTCCCTCGGCCCTATGAGCTTTCCATCGGCGAGCTGAAAGCCGGCAGCTATCACCCTGGGCGGCCCATCGAACCGAGAGGGATTTGCCTGATGGAATGGAACGGGCATAAGAGGACCGTGATGAGATCCCCTCATCCAGCCTGCGACGAGATGCGCGTAGGCAAAGGGCTCGAGGATCTCACCCACCGCCGGGAATCCGCTCTGAGCCCTCACGATAAGAACGGGGTCATCCTTTCCAACATACCTGCCGGCCATCATCGAAAGCCTCTGGGTCGACGAAATGGAGGCGATCTCCCCGTCTTTTCTGTATACAGCCTGAATTATGTAGTGTTCCATGGCACCGATGAGGGTTAACATGTCGTACATTTCCTCCGGAAGGGAGAAGGTTATCTTTTTGTGTTCATAGACATCGAGGACCTCGAAATTAAATCCTCCGTGCATCTTGGGGTCGATGACCAATCCTGCCGTGTTAAAGGGGTCACCGAAGATCTTGAAAAGCGGGAAATTCCAGGCCCCCGGAGAGGTCTTATCGGCCATGAATATGATTATGGGCTCAGAGGGTCTCTCTTCTATCTCCATCTCCGCTGTGCCGGGACCCATTCCTTTGATGTTCCCGCTGAAAGTATCGGAAAGAAGGTCCTGACCGGCCCCGTACAACTTGAGCCTCTTGGCCTCCTCTGTGGCCTCCATGAAGGTATCCCATGCGAGCTTGTGGATCTCGCCGTTCTCAACCCCCTTGGTGTGGGTCATGATGAGTTCGAGGTCATCGCCGACCCTGGTGACATGGTAATCGATGAGGAGCCCGTCGTCCTTGGCCTTTCTGAGGGCTTCTTCGGCGACCTCTATCAAACGGGGGTGCATGCTCGAGTGACCTACGTAACCGCCCACATCCGCTTTTATCACGGAAAGTGTGACCTTCATGGCGCAAACCTCCTTTATTTTTTTATCTTCTCCCTCCAGATCTCAAGGGCCTCCAGGGCTCCCTTGAGTTCTTCCCAATTGTCCCTTTTCTTAAAGTAAAACACTATGAGACTCGCTCCAAAAACATCCAGTACGGTGAGCACCGGGTTAAATTTCCCGAGAGTTTTGAGATATCTCTCTAGGTTAAATTCACCCTGAGGCCCTATGATGCCCACGAGCACATAAGTATCCCTCTCGATAAAATCACAGAGGACTCGATTGCTCCCCGATTTGAGGTACATCCTCAGTATGTCACTCGCGAACATTATCTGGTCGGTTATCTCATCGACAGATGCGGAAATCCTGTAAAAATCGTCCATGGCATAGAAAAACTGCTTGACGAAACGGGGGGCCAGGCCTCTGTTCTCCAGGCTCGCCAGGACCTGTTTCATCTTCTGCCTGTCAAGCCTCCTCATCCCCTCGTCGAAATCGCGAAATTCCCCGAGAACCTCCTGCAACCTCTGCTTTATGACATCGTAGATCTCCTCCTCCGTGTTGAACTCAGCGAGATCAGCCCTGAGGTTTATGTAGCTCACCTCGAACCCGCGCATCCTGGTGGGAGGTTTTGCGGAGGAGACCGAGATGCCCGCCTCGGCTGAGAGACTGTCGAGAAGTCTATCGTGGATGCTCTCTTTCTCATCCTTTTTGACGGGAGACACCAAGATCAGCTTGAATTCCGCCGAATCCCTGGTGACTTTGCCGGGGAGAATGTAGGCCTGGGCTTTTCCAGAATTCTCTGCCTCCTGTATCAGTTTGGGAATCAAAACCCGGCCCAGAAGCTCGGTTCCGGCCTTCAGCTCGAAAGTTTCCCTCTGCCTCCTTCTCTTCAGTCGGTTAAAGAGCTGCCGTTCGAGGAGTGGAAGCTCTTCCTCCTTAAGGGGTTGCCCTGATCCATCTGTTATCTCGAGCCTGATAACGGCAATTCCGTCGGACGTCACGAACTGCTTATCGTACTTCCTGATATAGTCTGGAATGTATTCGCGCAGCCAGTCCATGACGTCATCGAGGGAAAGGTCCCTCTCAAAGCCCGCCGCGCTTATACAGGTGAGTTTTTCCCTCGTCGTCTCGATGTTCTCAACCGAGACATATGCTCCTCTGCCTTTTTCCCTGAGGAGTTTCTGAAACCGGTAGTTAGTCAGGATCTGCCTGGCGAGGTCTTCGGGCTTCCTCTCGACGAGATAGGCTTCAGATCGGGAAATGATAAACCTTTCCACCTCACCTTTTTCGCTGAGAAGTTCCTTCAGTTCTTCTTCCCGCGCCATCTTTTTGATGGCACTTACGACCTTCTCGTAAACCTCGAGTTTCTTGGTGCCGATGTGGACGAGCTTCTCTATGGAGCCGCCTCCTCTGGCTATGGTCTTGAGCAGCCCGAGCCTCTGCCTTATCTCCTCCTCCACCCTCTTCATCTCCTCTTCGTTTTCGAGGATGATGTGGGTAGTGATGATACCGTACTTCCCCAATGAATCCACCATCGCAGTGAGGTAGTTGATGTTGTAACCGCCCTCGTGAATGAAACCGGCGACGGTGTTGACCAGGCCCGCCCAATCAGGAGCAATAAGGAGAAGAAAAAGCTGGGGCTTGCCGCATTTGTCCAGACAGGCGCTCAGATCTACCTGAACCTCACCTGTGGACTCGACGAGTTTAAGGAGATAAAGGATCTTACTCCATTCCTCAGGACTAAAACTTAATAAACGCCTTTTCTCCAGATGACTGAATTTCTTGACTGCTTCCTGAGGAACGGCATTTTGAATTTCGCCCATAACTTTTCACTATGTTAATGACTTATGTATACATTGTCAACACATCGCTTTTCCTCAAAAATAATCTTACCGAAAGGGGTATTGTTTCCTCAAAATTCCCAAACAACATTCATGGGAAGCTCCTTATGCCTTACCATTAGCCAAAACTTAAAGGAGGAACTCCCCATGAAC
>JAGGUL010000090.1 GCA_021158525.1 Candidatus Hydrothermota bacterium
GGAATTGGTTATGATCACCGGTTCGCCCCCTAAAACCACCGCGACGACGGAGTTAGTGGTCCCGAGGTCGATACCGATAACTTTCTCCTTAGCCATTTTGCATCCCTCCCTTTAAATCGGATTTTTTATTTTCCTCTGGCTCTTTGGCAACGGAGACCCTTGCGGGCCTCAGGAGTTTGTCTTTGAAGAAATAACCTCCCTCGAGCTCCTCGACCACCGTGCCAGGGGGAAGTTCATCGGTCTCCACCGTGGTTATCGCCTCGTGGATCCTGGGGTCGAAGCTCTCTCCTTTGGAGCTGAAGGGCTTCAATCCCTCCTTCGAGAGCACGGCCATGAGCTGGTCGTAAACCATCCGGACTCCCTTGATGAGAGCCTCGGCATCCTTCGCCTTCTCTGCCGACTCCAGCGCCCGCTTCAGGTTCTCGATGACCGGAAGGAGCTCCAGAATGAGCCTCTCTGAGGCGTACTCCACCGTTTTCTTCCAGTCCTCGGCCATCCGCTTCTTGTAATTCTCGAAGTCGGCAACGGCCCTCATGTAAAGCTCTTTATAGTCGTCTCTCTCCTTCTTCAACTTCTCAAAATCCTCCTTCAGCCTTCTGGTCCAGTGTTTTTTCTGGGACACTTTTTATCCCCCCTTTTAATCCCATTACACAGCAGTAATTAATAATTTGCCCCCCGAAATTTGTCAAGACCCCACTAAGAATTTCTTATATGGGTTATGTGTACCTGTCGGGGCGAGGCGGGGCCGGAAGGCCCCGCCTCGCCCCTCTGAATCTCTTCCTCTGTCCTTTTACTTACCCGCTAAGTACCTGGCTATGCCCTTTGCGGCCTTTACGGCGTCGGCCACAGCGCTTATTATATCGCCCCTGTAGTTGACTATGTCGCCGCCTGCAAATAGTCCCTCAACGGAGGTCATCCCGTTCTCGTCAACAACCACCCGTTTTCCGCTCTTGTCGAAGGTCAGTTTCTCCCTGATCTCCTTTTCCATTAGGGAATAATCGGGCGTCTGTCCTATAGCCTCTATCACCGTATCTACCTCGAAGATGAAGGTCTCCTCCATGATCGGCACGGGCTTGGGCCTTCTGCCGGGCCCCTGATCTTCCATCCTCGTCCTCACGTATTTCACTCCCGTCACCTTTCCGTTCGCGTCGCGAAGCACTTCGATGGGCAGGGTCTGCGTCATGAAGACGACTCCCTCTTCCTTGGCTTCCTTGATCTCCTCTTCCGATGCCGGCATGTCGACCTCGCGCCTCCTGTAGGAGAGAATCACCTCCTCGGCGCCCAGCCTGAGGGGAGTCCTCGTTGCGTCCATGGCCACGTCGCCGCCCCCGACCACCAGGATCCGCTTTCCGATCTTCACCTCCTCGCCGAGGTTCACCTTCCGGAGGAAATCAACGGCCTGCATGACTCCCTCGCCATCTTCTCCGGGGATGCCCATCTTGATGCCCCGATGGAAGCCCACCCCGAGGAAAACGGCGTCGAACTCCTTGAGGAGCTGGCTCAGCTTTATGTCCCTGCCGATTCTGGTGTTGTATTTTATCTCGACGCCGAGCGACGTGATGAATCCGATTTCCCTGTCCAGTATCTTCTGTGAGAGCCTGTAGCGTGGGATTCCCACCTTCATCATTCCGCCTGGAACGGAGAGCGCCTCGAAGATCGTCACGTCGAACCCCTCTCTCCTCAGGTAGTAGCTGACCGTGAATCCGGCGGGGCCGGCCCCGATCACAGCAACTCTTCCCTTCTTAGTGCCTACCTTCGTGCCCAGAACTTTCGCCCTGTCATCTATCCTGGAGGCTCCGAAGCCCTTGAGGTACCTGATCTGCACGGGCTGACCCCTCCTCGAATAGACGCAGGCATCCTCGCAGCGGTGTGTACAGACCGTACCACAGATCTCGGGCAGAGGATTGTTCACATAGAAGATCTTGAGCGACTTCTCGTAATCGCCGTCGGTGATCGCCTCTATATATTGCGGTATGAACATCCTGGTGGGACACCCGTCCATGCAGAGGGCACAGCCGAGACACCTCATGCCCTCCACCACGGCCTGTTCCCTGGAGAAGCCGAGGATAACGGGTTCGAAGTCCTTCCTTCTCTCCTCGGGCGGCCTCTCGGGCATCTCCACCCTCTCGAAGTTCAGGATGGAGTACTCGAGGTCCGATTCCCAGCCCGTGCCAGGACCCGAATCCCATTCCTTCGACGGGATGAAAACGTAATCTTCCCTGTTCGTGGAGATAAGATTGAAGTTCTTCGAGAGCTTGAGGGATCCCGTGGGACAGACGTCGACACATTGACCGCAGAAACTGCATTTTCCATAGTCAACTTTGGGCCTGAGATTCGTGCTTCCAGGTTTCGGCTCTATTCCCTCAACGGGGACCATAGTGATGGCCTGACAGGTGCAGATCCTGGCACAGTTGCCGCATCCCACACAGAGGTCCCAATCGTTGACGTGAATGCCCCTGTACCTGTTGGCTATGACCTTGGGCTCATAGGGGAGCCGGATAGTGTGGGGCTTCTTGAAGAGATATTTCACCGCGTCGAGGGGGTTCAAAAGGTTCTTAAGTCCTGTTCCCATTTTCATCACCTCTCTATGTCAGGCGGGCAGACGTCCATGCTGAAGAGAAACACGGGGACGTCCGCTATCCTGAGTCCCACTGCCATTTCCTGAGCAACCTGTATCCCGTGGGTGTAGCTCGGCCCGCGAACGTGGATTCTCCTCGGTTTCTCGCTGCCGTCGGAGACCACATAGTAGCCGAATTCGCCCTTGGATGACTCGACCCTGACGTAGACGTCGTTCTTCTCTATTTTCCAGCGGAAGGGATTGGGAAGTTTCGTTATTACGGGGCCCTCGGGCATCATGTCCAGCACCTGTTCGATGATCCTGATGCTCTCCTCGAACTCAAGCCTCCTCTGCATGACCCTGGAGTAGTTGTCGCCGCCGCCCGTGACAGGTATATCAAACTCCAGCTTCGGGTAAACCAGGTAGGGATCGCCGCGCCTTACGTCGTACCGGAATCCCGTTGCCCTGAGGTTGGGACCGGTGACCCCCATTTCCAGGGCGTATTCCTTCGTCATAACGGCGACGCCCTTCGTCCTTTTGATGAAAAGAGCGTTGTCGAAATAGAGCCTGTCGTAGTCGGAAAGCCTATCCTTGAGATGTTTCAGGACCTTCCTCACCTTCTCCTTGAAGCCGGGCGGAAGGTCTCTCCTCACGCCACCGGGCGTGATGAAGATGTGGTAAACCCTTCCTCCGGTGAGCTCCTCGAAGAGGTCCAGGATGTAGTCCCTGTCGCCTATCGCCCACTGAGGAATGGTATAGAGGCCGAGAGCTCCGGCAACGCCCGCGAAATAGAAGAGATAGGCCGAAAGCCTGGCGAGCTCCAAGACAAGGACCCTGATGTACTGAGCTCTCTCGGGAACCTCGAGCCCGGCGAGCCTCTCGACGCCCATGGCGTAGAGTATCTCGTTCACATCGGGCTCAGGCACGCATATCCTGGGGACCATGGGGACGTTCTGGATCCAGAACCTGTATTCCATCAGCTTCTCAAAGCCCCTGTGCAGGTATCCGACAGAGGAAACAATCTTCACGATCTCGTCCCCCCGCGCCCACAGGTGGTAAGACATATTGCCGGTCACGCCCGGATGCTGAGGTCCTATGAAGTACTCGAAGTGCTCAATCCTCTCCATTTTCTCCCTCCAGTACCGGTTCTTCCCTTTTCCATAGTTCTTTCGTCAGGTCGATCATTCCGTATTTCTCCTCCACGTATTTCCTGGTGTCGAAGTCGCGCCTCATGGGCGGAGACCCGTCCCAGTCCTCTAAAAATAATGGAGTGAGGTTCGGATTTCCGGGGAAGTCTATTCCGAACATCTCGTGAAGCTCCCTCTCATAGGTCTCGGCGATGCGGAAAATCGGGATTATCGTCTCCACTGTGGGATTTTCGCGGTCTATCCGCGTCTTGACGAGAAGGTGAAGCCTCTTCTCGTAGGACCAGAGGTGGTAGACCAGCTCGAACTCACCTTCCTCTATCCAGTCAACGCACGATATCATCGCGAGATGCCCGAAGCCCTGGGCCCTGAGATATCCGAGAAGGGGATGGAGCAGCTCGAGAGGGACCTTGATCTCTGACTGTCTCTCCCACTTCGGGGCCGTCTCGGCCTTCTCCCCGAAAGCCTTCTTTACCTTTTCCAGGATTTCCATTTCTCCGTTCATGGCTCGATCGCGCTCCATTTCTCGACGTTAAAGACCTTCGCCTGGTTTGTCCTGTACCACTCCAGGTTCTCCCTGTATCGCTTCCAGCCGTTGGCTTCGCCCTTCGCTATCATCTCCCTGAGCTTGACGAAAGCATCTATAATCGAGTCGGGACGGGGCATGCAGCCGGCGATGTAGAGGTCGACGGGGATGTAAAGGTCGAGCTGCTTCACAGTGTTGTAGGAATCCCAGTACATCCCCCCGTTTATGGTGCAGGAGCCGAAGCCTATGACGTATTTGGGATCGGCCATCTGCTCGTAGCTCCTCACCACCCTCTTCAGAGTTTTAACGGTGAGGTATCCCGTGATGAGGAGGATGTCAGCCTGTCGCGGGGTCGCCATGGGGATGATCCCGAACCTCTCCATGTCGTACCTCGACGTCATGGTCGGGGGCATCTCCACGGCGCCGCACCCCGTGCAGAAGTGCATCATCCACAAAGATCTCGATTGCGACCACCTGAAAAGGCCCATTTTCTCACCTCCATATGAAAACGACCAGAATCCCGAGAAGGGATATGATCAGCGGATATTTCCAGTAAAACTTGACGGCCTGACCTATTCTGAACCTGGGCATGATGTTGTCAATGGTCACCGCAAGCATGAACACGAAGAAGGTCTTGAGAATGAAGGTGAGGATGCTGCCTCCACCGAGGAAGACGTTCACGAAGAGTCCCGTTTCCACAACGATGGCTATGGCGTGGTAAAGCTGCAGCAATCCGAGATATTTCCCGTTGTACTCGACCATGGGGCCCGAGGCGATCTCGTGAGGAGCCACTATCAGGTCAAAGGGCTTCTCTCCCATCATCCCCTGCAGCGCAATCAGGCCGGCAAAAGCCGAGAGGAAGAAGGGAAAAAGGTTCCACTTCGGAAATGTGCCCTGAATCTCGACGATCTTCCAGAGGGAAGCTGTGTTGAACTTGACCATCACTGCGATGGCTGAGAGGAAAAATATTAGCTCGTATCCCAGCATCAGCGTGAGTCCCCTGGCGATTCCTATTGTGGCGTTCGGATTGGCCGCCTCGCCGGCCCCTAAAGCCATTCCCAGAGGCGCTATGACCAGGAGATAAAAGAGAACGAATATATCGCCCTCGAAGGAAAGGAGAGGTCTCGAATTGCCGAGGGGCAGGAAGAAAAGGGACAGGATGATCCCGGTGAAAGCTATAACGGGTCCCAGCGCGAACATCACCCCGTGGCTCTTGGTGTTCTTCTTGCCCAGAAGCTTGAAAACGTCGAGGAAGTTCTGGTAGAATGGCGGCCCGTACCTCCTTTGAATTCTGGCCGACCACTTTCTGGCAATTCCTCCGTAGAGGAGGCCGAGGGCCGTGATCCCTATCAGCACGAGAAAAAATTCCAGTATCACCATCTCAATACTCCTCTGTAAAGGGTAAAGAGGAACCCGAGGAAAAGGATGAGGTAGACCAGATAGGCCTGAATATCGCCGGCGTAAACTCGCCTGAGAACCTCACCCAGTCCCCCGATTCCCTCTGCTATCCAGTTGAACAGCGCCTCAACCCTGAGCTTGAGGAAGCCGTGAAGTTCTCTCTCGATGAACTTGTAGAAATCAGCCACATAGTGCATAGAGACCCCTTCTGCGACCTCTCCCGCCGTGTAATTGTTGAGCTCGCTCACCTTTCTGGATCTGGAGAATACGGCGTGCACGAGGAACGCGATGACAAAGGCAGCTCCCATCGTTATGCCGACGGCGAGTCCGTTGAATGTGCCCAATCCGCTGAGGAGCTTGGCCGGAGTGTGCGGAACGCCGAGATAGCCGAACTCCCTCAGGATCGAGTCCGTTACGTCGACGACATAACCGGGAAAGAGCCCGAAGAAAAGCAGGGGAATGAGGAGCAGAAGGAGCGGGACGAGAGCCGGGAAGGGAGCCTCCCTTACGTCCCTGAATTCTTTTTTGAGCGGCCCGAGGAAAATGGAATAGATCAGTCTGTAACAATAGAGAAAGGCCGTAATGGAGGCTGCGAAAATGGCACCTGCCAGAAGGGGATAGCCCTTTTCAAGAACCGCCTCGTATAACATCCACTTGCCCGGAAATCCCACCGTGGGCGGTATGCCAGCTGCGGCTATGATGCCGAAGAGCAGGGCTATAAAGGAGATCGGCATCTTCTTTATGAGGCCACCCATCTCAGTAAGCATGGTGGTTCCTGTGCGGATGTAGACGGCGGCGATCACGAAGAAGAGGAGCGACTCGAAGACAGCGTGGCCCAGCGCAACGAAGAGCGATCCCGTTATGGAAAGCGACGTTCCGAGCCCGAGGCCGAAGGCAACATAGCCGAGCTGCGATATGCTCGAGTAGGCCAGAAGCTTCTTGGCATCATCCTGAAGCAAAGCATAGATCCCGGCGAAAAGGGCGGTCAGAGCTCCGATCCAGGCAAAGATATAGCCGAAAGCGTGATGGGATTTGAAAAATCCGGCGAAAATGTAGAAAAAGGCGAGGACGAGACCGTAAACGCCCGACTTCGACAGCGCTCCCGAGAAAAATGGAGTATAGGAATGAGGGGAATCGGCATAGGCCGAAGGCGCCCAGGGATGGAAAGGCATCACCGCCGATTTCACCCAGAAGGCCAGGATGAAAAGGGACATGACCGCCGGGACGGAACCGCCAAATCCAGAAAGAGGCGTAATCTCAAGGCTGCCAGTTGACCTGTTTATGACGAGCAGAGCGGCGAGGAAAGCATAAGAACCGACGAGCGAGTAAATTATGTACTTCAGCGCCGATCTCCTGTGCTCCCTGATGAAAGTGAAGGCCGAGAAGAAGGCCATGATCTCGAAGAAGATGAAGAGAGTGAGATAATCGGCCGCGAGGAAAACGCCCATTAGGCCACCCGCAGAAAACATGGAGGAGAGGAGGAAAAAGGAATCCCTCTTCTCGGAATAAGCGGAGAAAAGCGAGAGGGAGTACAATGTGGCCGCGATGAGGGCGAAGAACCAGCCCAGAAGCGTCAGCCTGAAGCTCAGGTGCAGGTAGTAAGGGATGACGGTGAACCTGAGGTAGAATCCGCCGTCGAGCGCGGGAATAAGGGCGTAAAGGGGATAAATGCTGAAGAGAAGGGCAACAAAGGCCCCGATTTTCCTCGATGGCCTGGCGAGAACATAGGCAACAATCCCGCCGAGAAAATAGCTTGCGATCACCCAGAATGTCATGGTTTCAACCCTCCGATTACCCAGCCGATATATCCGCTTCTATCGACGAGCTCTTTGGCTGCTCCCTTGAGATAGGGCGCCAGGACGCCGGGCCTGAAGCCCAGGTAGAGGATGACGAAAACGAGGACCAGCACGGGGAGCAGCCTGATAAAAGCCGTCTCTCTGAACCTGAAATCTGTTCCAGTATAGAAAACTCCGATCGTTCTCAGGTAGTAAAAGGCCTCTATGATAGAGGCGAGGAGGACGAGCCCGAGGGGCACCCAGAGCTTGAGGTCCGCCGTCGAGAGGAGAAGGCTTATTTTGCTCCAGAACCCCGAGAGAAACGGAAGTCCCAGCAGGCTCAGGGCTCCGATGCTGAAGAGCAGCCCGGTCACAGGAAGCTCGCGCCCGATGCCCCTGAGGTTCTCGAGCTCAAGCCCCTCCCTCTTCTTTCCCATTATCGCCAGGGAGAGGAACAGCACTCCCTTGGACAGGACGTGGTTCACCGCCTGAAAGAGGGCGGCCTGAAGGGCGAAAAGCGAACCCATTCCGAAGGCGAAAACCACAAGGCCCATCTGTCCCACAGATGAATAGGCTATCATCCTCTTGACATTCTTCTGCCTCAGGGCCGACAGCTCCGCGAGGAGCAGGGTTATGAGTCCGGCCCAGAGCAGGAGGTCCAGGAAAGCCTTCTGGGGGCTCAGCACGGTGAAGACAACCCTTATCAGGGCATAGAGGCCCGCTTTTGACAGCACGGTGCTCAAGATGGCGGTGACGGTGTCGTGGGCGCCCTCGTAAGCGTCAGGCACCCATGCGTTCATGGGGAAAAGCTCCGCCTCCACTCCGAGGCCCACCAGGAACATGATGAAGGCCGCATAAAGGGTCGGTTTCTTCAGCATCCAGATCCTGCCGGCGATGTCGGCCATATTCAGGGTTCCGACCTGGCTGTAGAGCAGGGCAACGCCGAGAAGGAACAGGGTGGAACCGACCGAGCCGAGGATCAGGTATTTGACGCCGCCTTCGAGGCCCTTTTTGTCTCTCTTGAACCCCACCAGGCCGTATGCGGAAATGCCCGTGATCTCGAGAAACACGAAGAGGTTGAAGAGGTCTCCCGTCAGTATCATCCCCGTGGCTCCGGCAACGTTCAGAAGGAAGAGCATGAAAAAGCGGTGCACCGGCTCCTTGATCTCAGCCTTGAGAAGGAAAATGGCATAGAGAAAAGCCACTCCCTCGAAGAGCAGGAAAAGGAGTCCTCCGAGAGGCCCGATCAGGAGGTTTATCGCGAAGGGCGGTTTGATACCAGCCGTAACGACGAGAATGGGACCCGAAAGGACGCGAAGAAAAGTCATTATAGCGGCATAGAAGTTGAAAGCGATCACGGCCAGGAAAACCCATTTGACCGATTTCCTCGATAGGGCGCTGAAGAAAGGCATGAGAAAGGCAATGGCCAGCGGTATAACTATAGCTAAAATTGGGCTTACCATTTCATCTCCCTCAGTTTGCTTATGTCAAGAGTCCCATACTTTTCATGAATTCTGACGGCAAATGTGAGCGCGAGAGCCGTAACGGCAACGCCTATGACTATAGCTGTCAGGACGAGAGCCTGCGGAACAGGATCGACCGCTTTCGAAAGGGGAATGTCAAATATCGGGGCTGTACCGCCTCTCCTGTAGCCGATGGAGATGAGGAACATGTTGACGCCCGTCTCCATGAGGTCGAGCCCGATAATTATCTTTATCAGGTTGCGCCTTGTGAGGGCTATGAGCAGCCCTATGGCCGCAAGCGCTATGGAGCTTCCGTAGAAAATGATATTTTCAGCCATTTTCGTCCTCTCCCTTCAGGGACCTGAGAATCCCGGTCATCTCAGAGCCGACTTTGAACCCTATAAGGATGTAGATCAGAGGTATAATTCCGCCGGATAGCAGGGTGTGCAGCCTTCCGGGAGGCAGGAAGCTCGCCAGGAAAGACCCGAGGAGGTAGAGCCCGATGAGTCCTATGAGGACGTAGAAAAAGCCGGCCAGTCCCTCGGTCACGATAAGCCCTCCCTCGCTGACTCTGTATTTCCTGAAAGCGAGGAACATGAGCAGAAATCCACTCGCGATCACGACGCCGCCGGGAAATCCGCCTCCGGGAGTCAGGTGCCCGTGGACGAATATGTAAGCACCGAAAAGGAGTATCAGGGGAAACAGATACCTCGACGCAGTTGACATCACGAGGGAAGGCTCTGTCCTCTCCTTTCTCTCGAACGGAAATCCCGAAATCAACGCTGCGAGCGCGGTCGCGGCGAGGAAAAGCACGGTGACCTCGCCCAGGGTGTCAAAACCCCTGTAGAGCACGACCACCGAGGTAACTATGTTCTGGGAGCCGGTCTCGTTGAGGCCTTTTTCGAGGTACCTCTTGGAAACCACCACCCTGGGGCTCCCGAAGGGCCTCGCCGAGGCTGCGACGAAGAACACATAGCCAGTGAAGGCTACGAGCAGTATCAAAAAGGCTTTCTTGATCATTTCTCGTACCTCTCAGTTTTACTCAGGACATAGACGAAAATCCCCGTCGTGAGGCCAGCGCCTATGGACGCCTCCGTGATGGCAACATCTGGTGCCTGGAGTATCAGGTAGAACAGGGAAACGAGAAGTCCGGCCGCGGCGGTTGCGAGGACGGCCACCAGTAGGTCCCTGGTCAGCCAGGCCACGAGGGCCGAAACGAGGAGGAAAAATCCGAGAACACCCGATACTATAAGTATGACCTCAGGCATTTTTGCCCTCCCTGTATTCCCCGAGCTTATCCACGACGCTGCCTTTCCAGAGCTTCACACCTATCCTGTAGCTCGCCCTTCCTATGGCATGGGCCGAAACGGGATTGGTGAGGAGGAGGAACACACCGACGAGCAGGGACTTTACCATCCAGTGGGGCTCGATAAACCCGACTCCCAGAACGGTCGAAAAAGCTCCGAGGGTCGTGCACTTGGTACCAGCCTGAAGCCTGTTGTAAACATCGGGCAGCCTGAATATCCCGAGGGAGCCGAGAAACAGAAAAATGGCCCCGATCACAAGCAATATCTCACCCACAATGACGTTCCACATCACAGTCCTCCTTCAAGGTACCTGGCAATGGCGAGAACCGCTATAAAGGCGAGGACGGCGTAGACGAGGGCGACGTCTATGTAGATAACCCTGCGGAAGAAAAGGGCCAGAATCACGAGAAGCGCAGTAGTCACTGTAGTCATCCCATCGACGGCGACCACTCTATCGGAAGCTGTGGGGCCGAAGATGAAGCGCAGGGCCAGAAGGAAGATCCCTGCGGTTACCAGCATAAAATATACTATCCATATCAGTCCAGAAACCTGAGCAGACATTTTTCAAATTTCCCCGGTATTTGTTCCGATGCACCTTCAACATCCTCTGCTTTCACGTTGATCCAGTGGATGAAGAAGGTGTCTCCGTCCACTTCGAGGGTAAAGGTACCCGGAGTGAGGGTTATCGAGCTCGCCACCATCAATTTGCCGAGGTCGCTTTTCATCCTGGTTTTCACCATGACGATTCCAGGTCTAATGGGCATTTTCGGATGAAGCACCCTGTAAGCCACATCGAGATTGGCCTTTATCATCTCCCAGAAAAGATAGGGAATATAGAGAATTGCGCAGACTATCTTTTTGGGAGTGAGGTTCTTGAGGCCCTTCTCGGTGAAGATATCCGAGGCAAACAGGGCGATCAGGACAGACACGACAATTCCGGCGATCACCTCCTCCATGCTCGTGCTGCCGGTGAGGAACAGCCAGAGCAGGAGGAGCACCAGAACCGTGTACAGCCATTTAGACACTTTCAAAGCCTCACCTCCTTCTCTTTCTCTCTTCTATTTCAAACGAAAGGATCTCTAATTCCGTGGCGATCTCAACGTACTGGATCACCACGTCGTTCTTGGGTTCAATAGGGATGAGGGCGAAGCTGAGGATGCCCTCGATTCCGCCCTCCATCAGGAGGTCAGCCGTTCTCTGGGCCGCCTCAGGGGGAACGGCGATTATGCCGATCTCGACGCCGAGCTCGCGGGTCAACTCGCTGGTCTTCTCCGCAGGGTAAACCCTTATGCCGTTTATCACCATCCCGACTTTCCCCGGATCGGTATCAAAGGCAGCTATGATCTCGAAATTGCGTTCTTTGAAGGGATAACGGAGCAGAGCAGTGCCGATATTGCCGACTCCGCAGAGGACGACCTTTCTCACCTTATCGAGCCCCATGATCTGGAGGATGCGCTCCCTGAGCTCGGGGAGGTTATACCCCACGCCCTTCTTTCCGAAATCTCCGAAATAGGAAAGGTCCCTTCTGACGAGGGAGTCAGAGACGCGGCACATACAGGCGAGCTCCCTGGACTTGACGAGCTGGACGCCCTTGAGATCCAGGATATCAAGGCATCTCAGATAATGCGAAAGCCTGCGTATCGTATTCCTGGGCAGCTTCATTTGTGCAAGTGATAACTTTCACAAAATATAAAACTGCCGTCCCGATCTGTCAACATCTCTCGGGACAGAAGTCCCTAAGGCGGAAACGATTAAGTGATTCCTCCTGGTGTGCGATTCTCGGCCGAAGATCTCGCTTCTCCGCCGGGGTCACGAGTCGACGGGAAAGGTTTTTGCCGTGTCGGGGAAAATGAGTTTGCATCCGCCCAGACCTGTCTCGGGCCCTTCATCTCCCAAAATCCGCCACAGGGTCTTATAATTTTTCCGTGATCGAGCTGGAAAAGGGCATAATGATAGAGGGGCTACCCTTCTGGATCGACTCCACTGTGAGAAGAGAGAGGGCCTTCGTCTCCCATCCCCATGCCGACCATGCCGCTGACCACGAGACGGCCATAATGTCCAGGGACTCAACTGGTCTCTACTCCCTGCGTTACCGATCGGAGAAAATACTCGGCCTCCCCTGGGAGAAACCGGCCGTCTTCGGCAAGTGGCGAGTTACCCTCTTCCCCTCCGGTCACATGCTGGGTTCCGCCCAGGTTCTCCTCGAGAAGGACTTCCGCATCCTCTATTCCGGGGATTTTAAATTGCAGAAAAACGCAGCTGCGCGGGAAATAGCGATCCCCGAAACCGACATCCTCATTATGGAGGCGACCTTCGGAAAGCCGGAGTTCCGCTTCCCTCCCCAGGAAAAGGTGCTGGAAGCGATGCTCGAATTCATCGAGGACTGCTTCAACGAGGGCGTCGTGCCCCTTTTCTTCGCATACAGCATGGGCAAGGCCCAGGAGCTCATGGTCCTCCTGGGAAAAGCCAGGATAGAGCTCAGGGTCCACGAACACATAGCGAAGGCGGCAGCCGTTTACGAGAAAATAGGTTACAGATTCGGAAGATACGGCGTCCTTCGGGAAGGCGAAAGAGGGGAATTTGCCGTCATCTATCCTCCCTCGGCGCGAAGGAACCCGATTTTGTCCCCTCTCAGAGCCAGAACCGCCCTCGTCTCGGGATGGGCTCTGAAAGGCTCCGGGCCCTACGACGCGGGTTTCCCGCTGAGCGATCACGCTGATTATCAGGACCTTATACGCTATGTAGAGGCGGTCGATCCCGCCGAGGTCTACATCATACGGGGGACAGAATTTCTCAAGAGGGACCTGGAGACCAGGGGGTATACCGTCCATTTATTGCCTCCGCCAAAGCAATTAAGCATATTTTAGCATCTTATTGGCGTTCAAGAGGTTCTGGTTTTAAAATCTCTCTAAATCCGCGAGCCACTGGGGTTTAGGGCCACAAAACACTTGACAACCGTTGTGGTAAACTGTAAAAATTAAATCGCATGCTTGAAATCATTGGGGCATCTGTAAAAGCTGGGGATTACCCCTTTAAAAAGGAGGTAGGAGTATGAACAAGCAGGAACTGGTCGCAGCGGTCGCCCAGAAAGCTGGGCTCACCAAAAAAGATGCTGCAGCAGCAGTGGATGCCTTCGTCGATGTGGTGAAAGGCGCTCTCAAGAAGAAGGAGCCCGTCAGACTCATCGGATTCGGCACCTTCAACGTCAGGAAGAGGGCTGCCAGAAAGGGAAGGAACCCCAGGACAAAGGCACCCATCAACATACCCGAGAGGTTCGCGCCCGTGTTCAAACCCTCCAATCAGCTGCGCGATCTCGTCAACAAGTAAACTGGGCTTGAGCGGGGTGGGTGAAGGGGCTCACCCCGCAATTTTTTCTACCTTTACCTTGAAATCCCTACCTTTTTTAATCTCCTTCCTTTTTGTTCTATCGGCCTGCTCTCTCTTTGACCTCAGAGAGCCCGAGGAGCCCGAAGAGAGGGAAGGCTGGGAGTATCCCGACGAGCCCCACATCGTCCTCGACAACCTCAGGAATTCCTATATAACTTACAATATCGGCAACTACCTGGAATGTTTCGATTCCTCGAGGTTCGTGTTTAACGCCGACGAGGACCTGCTGAACGGCCCAAGGGGCTATCTCTACGAGAACTGGGATTTTGAAAAGGAAAAGGAGCGAACCTCGGCCCTCTTCAACTCGCTGGACCTCGGCGCACTCTATCCCATTCTGCTAAATCTTTCCATAGAAAATGCTGACACCTTCGTCGATTCCGTTAATTTTTATGTGGATTACGGCCTCACCGTCAACATATCCGGCGGCAGGACTGTTGAGGCGAGCGGAAAATCCCTGTTTTACCTCAAAAAAGATCCCACCGGACTCTGGCACATAATCCGGTGGGATGATTTTAAAACCGATACCTCAGCCCTCTCCTGGGCCGAGGTCAAGGCGGGCGACTACTGATATATAAACTTCAAGAGCCCTTTCTGGGCGTGTAGCCTGTTCTCCGCCTGATCCAGAACGATCGACCTCTCGCCGTCCAGGACCTCATCGGTTATCTCAAGGCCCCTTCTTGCGGGAAGACAGTGCATCACAAGGGCATGAGATGGAGCATGGGATAGTAGCTCTGAATTGACCTGATAAGGCCTGAAAATCCTGTTCCTGACTTCGGCCTCGGCTTCCTGGCCCATGGAGGCCCAGACGTCGGTGTAGATGAAATCGGCCTTTTTGACGGCCTCCTGGGGCGAGCGGACGACCTCTATGGATGCTCCCGTTTTTTCGGCGATCTCCTTCGCCCTCTCTATTATCTGCGCAGTGGGTTCATAGCCCTCGGGGCAGGCTATGGTGAAATTGCCACCCAGTATCGCCGTGAGGAGCATCAGGGAATTGGCGACGTTGTTTCCGTCGCCGACGAAGACAAGGTTCACATCGACGCGGCCGGCCTTCTCAAAGATCGTCAGGTAATCTGCGAGAGCCTGGCAGGGATGTTCGAGATCAGAGAGGGCATTCACGACGGGAACGTCCATGTTCTCCGCCATTTCAACGAGGGAATCGTGGCTGAAAACCCTGGCGACAACGCCGTCAACCCATCGGTTCAGGTTGCGGGCGACGTCCTTAACGGCTTCCCTTTTCCCGAGCTGGATGTCCTGGGGCGCCAGGTAGATCGTGTCTCCTCCCATCTGCTTTATCCCGCCCTCGAAGGTCACCCTCGTCCTCAGAGAAGGCTTTTCGAAGATCAGGGCGAAGAGCCTGCCGGAAAGGTCTTCCCGCTTTCCCCTTCCCCGCTCGAGCTCCTCCTTCATCTCGAGGGATAGCCTGAAAACCAGTTCGATCTCTTCGCGGGTCAGATCAGCAACGGAGAGATAATCCCTCTTCATCACTTTCTTTTCCCCTTTTCGAGCTCAGAAGCCCTTTTGAACATCTCCAGGGCCTTTTTCGTATCCCCCATCTTTTTGTAAACGAGGCCCTTGTAGTTATAAACGTCGGGATCGCCGGGATTGAGCTGGTCCGATTTATCGAGGGCCTGAAGCGCCTCCTCGTACTTGCCTCCCTCATAGTAGGAGGCACCGAGATAGAACCAGCCCTGGGCATCATCGGGGCTGAACTCGGTGTACTTCTTGAAGGCATTCTGGGCCTCATCGAATTTGCTGAGCTTCAGCGAAACCACTCCCAGGCTGAACCAGGCGTCTTTGTTGTCGGGCTCGAGCGCGGTGGCTTTTTTCAGGTAATTGAAGGCTTTCTCGTTATCGCCCTTCTCAAAATAAATGACGCCCATCTCATAGTAAGCCTTTCCGAAAGTAGAGTCGATCTCGACGGCCTTTTTAAGATTCTCGAGAGCTCTATCGTAATCTTTCTCAGAAACAAGCATGAGGGCAAGGTAGTAGCGGAGGTCCTTGTTATCCGGAGCCCTCTCGGTTCCCTCTTCCAGGATCTTCTTCGCCATGTCGTCCTTACCCATCTTCTGGTAGGTCGCCGAGAGCAGGAGGTAGAGCTGCGCTTTCTCGGGGTGTAGCTCCACGGCTGTCCTCAGGTACTTAACGGCTTCTTCTTGCTTCCCCTCCTTGGATGCAAGCGTGCCTCCGTTCTGGAGGGTAGTGGCAACTCCGTCGGCGGAGAAAAGCTGTATTCCCCCGACAGTGAAAGTCTTATCGAGTAACTGCGGGTTCTTGAAATTTGGGTCGAGCTCGAAGGCCTTGACGAAAGACGCGGCAGCATTCTGATAGTCTTTTTTGAGGACATAGGCCACGCCGAGCCAGAGGTGAGCCTGAGGGTTCTGAGGCTCATCGGTCACCCATTTCTGACCCTCGAGAATGGCCTTTTCGGCGTTTTTCTGCTCTATGTAGATCTTGACGCTTGACTTGTGGGGACTCGTGGCACAGCCGATCAAATAAAATAAAACCCCTGCTATCAAGAGTTTCCTCATAAGAGCATTTCCTCCTTTTTGATTTGCCAAATTATAATGGGCGCTCAAAAAGCGGGTCAAGACAACGACAAAAATTATGAAAAAGACCGCTTTTCTCTTTGACAAGAGAGGGGCTTTGAAATAAAATTTCCTTACATTTCAGAGATACGGAGGTTTTTTCATGTTTAACCCAAACAAGGAGTTCTGGGATATATTTGAAGACATCTATGAGTTTTTTGGCTCGGGCCGCCCCAGGCTCCTGGTATCAAAGGTCTACAGGCCCCCTGCCAATGTCTTCGAGACCGAGGAGCTGATAGTCATTCAGCTTTCTCTGTCCGGGACAAGAAGGGAAGACATTCGGGTGGAATACAGCGGCGAATACATCACGGTCCGGGGAATAAGAAGGGATACCGATCCCGAGACCGGGAGGAAATATCACACGGTGGAGATATTCTTCGGGCCCTTCGAGAGGAAGTTCTGTGTTGGAAAAGAGATAGACGTTGATAACATAGAAACCCGGTATGCCGATGGCCTTCTGGTCATCAAAATACCGAAAAAGAAAAAAAGATCGGTCGAGATCGAGGTAATCGAGGAAGAAGAATAAACCATGGCAGAGGATATTCAAAACAAAGTGGAGATACCAAGGGAAGTCCCGGTTCTGCCCCTGAAGGGCGGGGTGGTTTTCCCGAATTTGATGGTGCCCCTCGTCGTTACCACTCCCAGCTCACAGAAGCTGATCGACGATGCCCTGGCATCGAAACGGATAGTTGCGGCGGTCACCCAGAAGAAGGAGGACATCGAAAACCCCGGTCCCGACGACCTCTACAGCGCAGGGACTGCCTGCATGATCCTGAAAATGCTCAGGACTCCCGACGGCAACATGAGGGTACTCGTTCAGGGACTCGAGAGGGTGAAGATCGTAAAGTACACAAAAACCGAGCCATACCTGGTCGCTGAAGTTCTGGTGATAAAAGAGGAAGAGAGAGAAAGCGTCGAGATAGAGGCCCTCAAGCATAACATACTCTCCATGTTCCAGGAAATAGTGAAGAATTCGCCCTATCTGCCCGACGAGTTCATCACAGTCGCCCTCAACATCAAAGAAGCCGGCAAGCTCGCCGATTTCATCGCCTCTTACATGAACATAAAGACCGAGGAAAAACAGGAAATACTCGAGGCCTTCGATCCCGAGGAAAGGCTCAAGAAGCTCCTTCCCATCCTTTCAAGAGAGCTGGAGGTCATCAAACTGTCAACGAAGATCCAGCAGCAGGTGAAATCCGAGCTCGACAAGGGCCAGAGGGAATATATCCTCCGCGAACAGCTCAAAGCCATCCAGAGGGAGCTCGGGATAAAGGACGAGAGGGAAGCCGAGATAAGCGAACTCAGGGAGAAAATAGAGGCCGCGGGAATGCCCGAAGAGGTGAAAAAGGTCGCCCTGAAGGAACTCGACAGGTTTTCGAAGATACCGCCCGGCTCTCCCGAATATACGGTTTCCCGAACTTACCTCGAGTGGCTCGTGGAGCTCCCCTGGAGTGTCGAGACTGAGGACAACCTCGACCTGAGACGAGCCGAAAACATACTCAAGGAAGACCATTACGATCTCGAAAAGGTCAGGGACCGCATCCTCGAGTTCCTGGCCGTGAGAAAATTGAAAAAGGATACAAAGGGACCCATTCTCTGCTTCGTCGGTCCGCCGGGCGTGGGAAAGACCTCTCTCGGCAAATCCATCGCCAGGGCCCTCGGAAGGAAATTCGTCAGGATGTCCCTGGGGGGCATAAGGGACGAGGCCGAGATAAGGGGACACAGGCGGACCTATATAGGGGCATTGCCGGGCCGCATTATACAGGGAATCAAGCAGGCGGGTTCTAAAAATCCCGTTTTCATGCTCGACGAGATAGATAAGGTGGGAATGGACTTCAGGGGAGACCCTCAGGCAGCTCTTCTGGAGGTCCTGGACCCCGAACAGAACAGGGAATTCGTCGACCATTATCTCGACGTTCCCTTCGATTTATCCAGGGTGCTTTTCATAGCGACAGCAAACATAACGGCCACCATACCGCCGGCGCTCCTCGACAGGATGGAGGTCCTGGAGCTGCCCGGCTACATAGACGAGGAAAAGCTTTTCATAGCCAGGGGATACCTCATACCCCGACAGATAAAGGAAAACGGACTGGAGGAGCTCGACATCTCCTTCACCAACACGGCGATTCTGAAGATAATCAGGGAATACACCCGTGAGGCGGGTGTCCGTAATCTGGAAAGGAACATAGCGTCTGTCCTGAGGAAGATCGCAAAAGATTACGCGATGGGGAATCTCAAAGAGAACAAGATCAGGATAGGCGTCAAGGAGATCGAGAAGTACCTTGGACCACCGCAATTCTACTCCGAAGTTAAGGAGAGAAAAGGCGAACCGGGCGTTGTTACGGGACTCGCATGGACGCCCACTGGAGGCGATATTCTCTTCATCGAAGCCCTGAAGATGCCCGGGGGCAAGCGGCTCATCCTGACCGGCCAGCTCGGCGACGTGATGAAGGAATCGGCGGAAGCTGCCCTCTCTCTGGCCAGATCCCTCGCTGGCGAGCTCGGGATAGACCCGAAATTTTACGAGAAATACGACATACACATCCACGTCCCGGCGGGAGCCATTCCCAAAGACGGGCCCTCAGCTGGCATCGCCATGTTCACCGCGCTGGTTTCCCTCCTCACCGGTGAGGCTGTCGACCCTGAGCTCGCCATGACAGGAGAGATTACCCTGCGCGGCAAGGTCATGCCGGTGGGAGGCATAAAGGAGAAAGTGATCGCAGCGAAAAGGGCCGGAATAAAGAGAGTCATCCTTCCGCGCTGGAACGAGAAAGATCTGGGAGAGATTCCGAAGCACATCAGAAAGGGGCTCGACTTCATATACGTCGACAACGTGAGGGACGTGCTCAGGGCTGTCTTCGGAAATAAGCTCAAAAGGAAAAAAGGTGGCAAGAGAAAGAGGGGATAGCGTCAATCCTGTAAATCTGCCCAACATACTGTCCCTGTTGCGATTGGCAATTCTGCCTTTCTTCCTGTCCTATCTCGCAGGAGGTGATATCAAAGCAGCCCTCTATGCCATGGGTGGGATGATCGTGACAGACGTACTGGATGGTTACACAGCGCGCCGTTTTAATCTGGTCTCGAGGCTCGGGAAGATCCTGGACCACGTGGTGGACAAGATCGTATTGCTCACCGTTTCGTACACGATGTGCCGGGTAAGAGACCTCCCTTTCTGGGTTTTCTACCTGATACTTCTCAGGGAAGTGGCTACCCTGAGCGTATCGGCTTTTCTCTGGAAAAAGAGAAACGTCGTGGCCCAGTCAAACGTGGTGGGCAGAGTGGCGGGAGTTTTCTCTGTGGTCACTGCCCTGGCTTACATTTTTGAACATCCCTACAGGGTTCCCCTTCTATACCTCACCCTCCTCGCGATGTTTCTCTCCTCTCTCAATTATCTGAGGATCTATCTGCCCCACATACTTAACAGGAGGAAAGACCGTGTACCTGTTTGAGGACGAAAAATGGAGAAATTTCAGGCCTCTTTCGTACAGCAGGCCTATTTCAGATCTCCGGGTCGGCTGCATAGCACTGGGAGAGAAAATAGAGGCCTATGCCGGCAGGGCAGTAAAGGGGCTTCTCATAAGGGATTACGTGGCCCCGGTGGCTAAGGAGGAACACCCGGGCCTTCTGATAAATCAGGTTAACGAAGAGACAACGCTATTCGTGAACAGTCGGTTTATTCCCACCGGGGATTTCCACAGGGATATCGCAGACCTGGCTCCGGGCGATGTCCTTCTCGACAAGAGGGAGGACGTCATAGCCTTCAACGGACCCTACAGGATTCTCAAGGAGGCCATGGAAGATGGAACGGTCGCGAACGAGAAGCTTCGGAGCCTCGCGAGATCCTCCCGTAAGATCGACATAGCCATGCCCCTCTATATCTGGGACCTCATAAGGCTCAACGTACAGGAGCTCATAAGGGATTTCGAGATATTGAAAAAGAGAGGCACTTTCGGAAAGATCGACATGGGAGTTCACATCCTCAACCGCATGTACGTCTACATCGACGAGACGGCCGTCATAAAACCTGGAGTGGTGATAGATGCAGAAGAGGGTCCCGTTTTCATCGACAGGGATGTGACGATCGGGCCCAACTCGGTGCTCGTGGGTCCCCTGTTTGTAGGCCCAGGCTCCGTCGTAAAGATGGGAGCAAAACTTAATCACGGGGTGTCCCTCGGGCCCGTGACCAAGGCGGGGGGCGAGATAGAAGAGACCATAATACAGGGCTACTCAAACAAACAGCACGAGGGCTTCCTCGGACATGCTTACCTCGGTAGCTGGGTCAACATAGGCGCCGACACGAATAACTCGGACCTCAAAAACACATATGGGCCGATAAAGGTGAACTTCTTCGGTCAGGAGATAAACACCGGCATGATCTTCCTGGGACTTATAATGGGAGATCACTCAAAATCCGGGATCAACACGATGTTCAACACCGGGACCATAGTGGGGTTCTCGGCGAACGTCTTCGGCGGCGATTTCCCGCCCAAATTCATACCCTCCTTCGGCTGGGGAGGTGCCTCTGGCATCACCGAGTATGATCTAGAAAAGGCCCTGGAGGTAGCCAAAAGGGTCATGCAGAGGAGAAACGTGAAACTCACCCCTGCCTATGAGAAACTTTTCCGCCACCTTTACGAAATCACGCGGAATGAAAGAGAGCCCTATCTTTCTTCCCGATAAAGCTCACTCTAGTTTGATCGGCATTATGAGGTAGAGAAGCTCCTCGTCCTCGGGGTTCTCCGATGGGTTCAGCACGACTGCGGAGAGCGGCGAGTAGAAGTGAAATACTATCTCTTCGGAATCGATGTGGCGCACCGTTTCCAGGAGATACTGGGCGTTGAAGCCTACGTCCATCTCGATTCCCGTATATTCGCCTTCGAGAACCTCGGTGGCCTCTCCGACCTCAGGGGACTGGGCGAAGAGGGTAACGTGCCCCGGCGTAAGGTGCCATTTTACCAGATAAGTGGGTTTTTCGGCGAAGACCAGGATCCTCCTCAGGGTGCTGATAAAGTCGGCCGTCGGCGTCCTGAAGACATATCCCTCTTCTTTGGGAATGACCTCCTCATAGGCAGCATAAGGCCCCTCTATCAACCTCGTGATGAGCTCGGCATCGCTGAAATAGAAGGCCATGATATCAGTTCCAGAGAGGACCTCCACCTCCTCATCATCGCGGGATCTCACCAGGTCAAACACGTTTCTGGGGA
>JAGGUL010000008.1 GCA_021158525.1 Candidatus Hydrothermota bacterium
ATGAAAGCCCCTTCTGATTCACTGAATTCGCTCAGGAAAAACTGGAAAGAGCGCAGGGGTCCGGCCTGAGGCTCGGGGTTATAGATCCAGGTCACATCTAAATCGCCGTGGGCCTCCTTTATTATGGAAGATGAAATGACGACCCCTATTCTATCTATGCCGGCCCTTTCGATGGTCTTGACGATTCTATAGAGAAAAGTGTCGCCGCCAATGGGAAGGAGCGGCTTGGGGCGCCCCATCCTCTTGGAGAATCCAGCTGCCAGAACGCAGGCTGTTAAACCCGTCATCTCTCCTTTAAGAGGTTTACTTTGCGCGCAACGCCCATTATCGCCTTCGTGCCGCCTCCTTGAGAAACCAGGACGAGAAGCCGATCAGGATCGGTTACCCTTATTCCCGATAGGATATCGATCTTTCCGAGGAGACTCCCGGAAAGTGGAGTTGTGGGGCCGGCGACGGCAACTTTTCGAGCGTTATTTGTGTTCTCCAGAACAAAGTCTATCGTTTTATTCACGAAGGTCGTCCCGCTTATTATGACAACATCGCAGCCGGGCAAAAGGAGGGGCTCCGCCCAGTCAGGGTAAACATGTTCGACCCGCTCGCTTCTCTCGAAAATGTAGAGTTCCCTGACGTGTCCCTTTAACTTCTCAACGAAGGGACCGAAATAACCAACCATTCCCACCCTGTCATCTTCCCTGACGCCCAGGTGATCGAGGAGGTCTCCCTCGATGGCTTCGGCAGAGCCTGCCAGAAAGGCATTCAGAGTCGCGACGCCGATGGCGGATAAAAGCGGATCGGGCGAGAGAGCAAGCTCCAGAGCTTTTTCCGTCCCGAGGTCCCTCAGATCCTTTGCCTCCCTGGGCCTGGGGGTAACCAGAACCCGTGGGGTAGCAGCCACCCCGGCCCTGCCGTCTTCGAGCTTCACGGCCGTGTAGAAAAGTCCTGCCCTTATGTCCTCTATCGGGGGAAGTTTTCCTGAACTCCTTACTTCGTTTACCAGTTCAGCGAGGATCATTGTCCCTTATGATAAAGCCCGAGCAAAGCGTGTCAAGCGGAGCATTTACTGCGCGAGCAGGTATTTCAGCATATCCAGATGATCCCGAAGGAGACGTGTTATTAAGAAATTTTTCCTGACGTGTTCTCTGCCCGCTTCTCCCAGCTTCCTTCTCAATTCTTCATCCTTCATCAGGTGGATGATCTTTTCGGCGAAACCCTCCTCATCGTTGGGGTCGAGCAGATAGCCCGTCCTTCCGTCCATAACCTGAAGTGGTATCCCTCCCACCCTCGAAGCCACAACAGGGGTGCCCTTCCAGAGGGCCTCAGTTACGCTCAATCCGAAGCCCTCTTTCCTGGATTTCTGAACGATGACTCGGGAAACGCGCTGAAGCACGTTGACGAGAATGTCATTTGTCTGATTGATGAATATGACGTCACCGTCCTTAAGGAGCCGCCCCGCCTTTTTCCTGGTCCTTTCGTAAATCACGTGTCCTTCGGGATCGTCGGGAGCCATGTTTCCGCACATCACGAGACGACAGTCGACCTTTTTCTTGACTTTTCTGAAGATCGCTATCACGCCCTCGGGATCTTTCCATCGGTCGTACCGCGAAATCTGCGTGAGGAGAGGTTTGTCAAGGGGGATCTTGAATTTCCTGAGAGTCTTTTCTATGAGGGATTGGGGAAGCTCCTTGTTCTTGGCCGAGAGTGGATCTATGGCGGGATAGATCACCCTCTGCTCGACGGGAAGGTCTTTCCTTATGAAAGACCTGTTGGAAACGATGGCCAGGTCGTACCTGAGGATAAACTTCTTCAGATAGTTCCAGAGGTCCTGATGGGGAGCACTGAGGTCCACATGGCACCTCCAGATCCACGGCTGCCCCTTTTTATAGAACCTGATAAGGGGCAGAGGCTGAGGATCGTGGATAACGACCAGATCGTGATCGATATGGGTGAATACAGAGAAGTTCTCGTTGGTCTCCTCATAGATCTTCTGTTTTATATCCGTGAGGTTGATGCTGCTTCCCTGCAGCGCGTTGTGGAACTTTTTTGTTATCGTGAAAAAATCGGGACTTCCGTGTAGAATGCGCCACCCGGCATCGATACCTATATCGTTGAGAAGGGGCACCAGAGATGACAGTATCTCTGCCACCCCTCCGCCCTGATAGGTGGAATTGATGTGAAGCACTCTCCGGCCATAAAGACCCCTGGCCTTTCTGTATATCTCGCCTATAATTTCATCGCCGACGATCTCCCTGTAATCTTCCAGGCTCCTCATAAATCCCCCTTTCCCTTCTTCCTTTACTATAATGAATCACACGCCTGCCTGTCCATACCCTTTTCTTGTAATGCGGGCCTTCATAAAGTAGAATTTGTCCGTGGAGAGAGTCAGGAGATTCGGAACTTTCGAGGGGGTCTTTCTCCCAACCATCCTGTCTATTTTCGGGGTGATCCTGTTTCTGAGAACGGGCTGGGCCGTCGGCAATGCCGGCCTGCTCAACGCGCTTTTGATCCTTATCGTCTCGGAATTCATCTCCCTCACGACCGCCCTCTCGCTCTCGGCAGTTTCCACAAACATAGAGGTCGGGACCGGCGGCGTCTATTACATAGTTTCGAGGAGCCTGGGAATCGATGCGGGGGGCGCCATTGGGATACCCCTTTATTTCTCTCAGGCTATCTCAGTTTCCTTCTATATCCTCGGTTTTCTCGAATCAGTTCAGATCCTCCGAGGAGTCACCTTCGACTTCCGCCTTTACGGCACGCTTGTCCTCCTTCTTTTCGCCTTCATAGCATATAAAGGCGCTGATTTTGCCGTTCGTTTTCAGTATCTCATCTTTGCCTTTCTTCTTTTTGGAATTCTGTCTTTCCTCCTTGCGCCCGGCTGGGCGCCTCGCTCTGTAAACCTGACTCCGCACTACATTCGAGGATACAATTTCTGGAAGGTCTTCGCCGTGTTCTTTCCGGCCGTCACTGGTATCACTGCCGGAATCGGCCTGTCGGGAGAACTGCGAGATCCGGGCAGGAGCATCCCCAGAGGGTCCCTGCTCGCCGTCGCGGTAAGCACGCTTGTTTACGCGCTGGTCATGTTCAAGTCAGCCTCGGTAGCTCCCTTTGATCTCCTCAGGGGGAATGTGGGGATCTTCATAGAATCGGCGAGGATACCCTTTCTGGTGGTGCTTGGCGTCTGGGCTGCCACCGTTTCCTCGGCCCTCACCTTCATAATCGGAGCTCCCAGGACCCTCAAAGCTCTGGCCGACGACGGCATAGCGCCCTCTTTTCTCGCATCCACGATGGGCTCGAAGAGAGATGAACCGAGGGCTGGAGTGATCGTCACTTTCTTGATCGCCGAGGCTTTCATACTCCTCGGCTCCCTGAACAGCGTCGCCGTCGTGATAACCATGTTTTTCCTCGTGACTTACGGCGTATCCAATTATTCGGCCACAATACAGGCGCTCATTCGGAATCCCAGCTTCAGGCCCCGCTTCAGAGTTCACTGGCTCTTTTCGCTCGCAGGCTTTATAGGCACGCTTTTTGCTATGTTTCTCATCAGCTTCTATGCTTCCATAATTGCCCTCGTCCTGATATCGCTTATCTACCTTCTCCTCAAGAGGAGAGGACTCCACCAGACATGGGGCGACGTGAGGGCCGGGATCTGGATGTCCCTCGCCCGTTTCTCCCTCCTTCGGCTCGAGGAAGAGGAGATCGACCCGATCAACTGGAGGCCCAATCTCATGGTCTTTACCGGGAATCCGGAGACCAGGCTTCACCTGGCCCGCATGGCAGGTTGGCTATCAAGGGGCAACGGCATAATAACTTTTTTCAACGTCATAGAACACAGCTGCGATACTCCCCATCCGGCCAGAGAGAAAGAGCTCGCCCGAATCAGGGAGTTCATAAGGAATAACAATCTCGATGCCTTCGCCGAGGTGGAGCTTGTGAGGGACATCTGGGAAGCCATTCCCTGTATCGCCCAGGCCCACGGAATAGGCCAGCTCTATTCCAACGTCGCCCTTTTCGGCTGGGGAGACAGCTCTGAAGGAGAAGTAAATCTTTTGAAGGCCGTGAGGCGGCTCGTATGGCTGAACAGGGATGTGCTGATCCTCAGGTACGATGTCGAAAGGGGGTTCGGGGAGAAGGAGAAGATAGATGTGTGGTGGGGCGGCAAAGGCGGCAACATACAGCTCATGCTCCTCCTGACTTATATCCTCAAGCTCAACGACGAATGGAAATCGGCCGAGCCCAGGATCCTCAAGGTCCTCTCGCCCGGGGAGGATAGAAAAAGGGTGCACGCGGAGATACGAGAAAAGCTCTACAGAGCCCGCTTTGAGGCGAAAATCGAGATAATCGACCCCGGTGAGGGCTTGATCAAGGACCTGATCGGTCGCTACTCGTCGGAGACGGACCTCGTGATCCTCGGTCTTCCCGTGCCTCCTGAGGGAACAGAGAAGGCAGTGGCATCGAGAATAAAAAACCTGCTCGCCCCCCTCGGGACAGTGCTCCTCGTGAGGAGCGTCACTCAGAAGGAATTTTTCCTCCAGGAGGGTTAATTCACTCGGTCACGACGATCCTCGCGCTTCCCAGCGCCTTACCATCCATCTCAGCCCTCAGGATATACACCCCGGGGATGAGCCTGACACTGCCGGGATCCAGCCTGAGAAGGTGCCTTCCGGCCCCGAAATGCCCTCTGCCGATCTGAAAGACCTTCCTGCCGGCCACGTCGTACAGGCAGAGATCGAGTTTCCCATCGGCGGGGAGTTGGACAGCGATTTCAAGTGGATCGCTCCCATCCGCGCTTATGAGAGTGGGTGAAACGGAAAGCTCCGTCGATCTCCACATCGCCGGGGATTCCTCGATGCGGCTCGGGATGGGACCCAGCTGGCCAGAAAGCTGGACGTTCTGACCGTATATGTCGGCATCGCCGTTTCTGGAATCGGACCAGGCGGCGATCCACTGGCCGCCCGGACAGAAGGAGACGGCCAGATAGGATTTCTCGCTTTCGCAGGACGAGAGATCCACGAGCGGAGGATCCCACATGGGATTTCCGTCGGGGTCGATTCTCATGCCGACTATGCGGCTGTCAAGGGCATTGCCGAAATCGTAATAGGCGAAGAACACGCCGATGCCCTCATCGTCGGCCCTGGCGCTCAAACCTGCAATTCCATAGGGAGAGAGCTCTATGTAAGAACGACCCGTGTCCGACCAGAGCCTTGAGCCGTCGGGGGTCAGCCTCTGTCCGTAAACGCCGTAGGCCGTCTGATTGTAATTCTCCTCGACCCAGAAGACGAAAAGGCTGTTCTGTGAAGGCAAGTAGGCGAGCGACGGCGCCACCCTGTTCCTGTTGCTCAGCGTGGAAACGGGGACGCCGTTATCCGCCATGGTCACGTTCCCTTCAGAATCCACGTGTTGAACTCTTATGTCGAGGGTGCTCATGCCGCAGTACCAGCCTACATAGGCACCGCCAGCCCGGTCACTCACAAGAACTGGCTCGACGTATACGGGAATGTCATCCCCGAGGTACAGGGGAACCTCCTCGGGCCAGACGGGATTCCCGTCGGAATCGAATTTCTGCGCATAAAGGTGCTTTATAGGGCTCCATGGGACTCCCGATTCTTTAAACCAGAAAAGAATAACGCGATCGCCCTCTGAAGCGACAAGGTGGGGTCTCGTGTAATCCTCTCCCGAGTCGCTCTGAAGGATTATGCCGTCGCCCCAAAGAAGATCCCCATCGGGAGATATCTTCTGGAGGATTATCACGTCGTTACCTGCCTCCGGTATCCTCTGCCAGGCCACAACCGTGTTCCCCGAATCTGTGACGGCGATCCTGGGGGAGGGTTCAAAGTCAGCGTTGTTCGAAAGGGCTATTCCGTTATCTCCCCAGAGGAATTCCCCTTCGGGCGAGATCCTGTAGGCGAAGATGTTTGTGTTGCCCGTTCTGATGTCCTGAAATGCCACGACAGCACACTCTTCCGGATCCGCCTTGAGATCGTAATCGGTGAGCCAGCTCATGGAAGGATGGTCGCTCACGAGGAGTCCGTTGTGTTCCCAGAGCTCGTTTCCGAAGACATCTATCCTCTGAAGTCTGACGTTGTAGTTTCCGGACTCGCTGGAAAACCATGATATATAGGCTTCGCCGCTCGGCGACACGGCGATCTTCGGGATGACCTGATCCCCCGACAGGTCCGAGAAGCACGTGTTCTCAAGAGGATCGGTGTTCCAGGCCGCCAGGAGGAGGGCAGGGAGCACCACAAAGATTGCAGCTTTTAACGGCGATTTCATGGCGCGCTCCTTTCTGTTTTTCTATTTATTTGATAACGGCGGTGCCCTGAAGGGTCAAGCTCTCCATTGAAGTCCTCAGTGGCCAAAGCCCTTTATCGCGATCTCGAATCTGACCCTTCTGCCGGGCCCGGGAAAGCCCTTTTCGTAAAAATAGCAAAGGTCGAAAAGGTTATCAGCCTCGAGCGATAAAGTAAGGGGGCCCGCCTCTTTTCTCAGGCCTACATCGGCCAGAAAGCGAGATGAGATCTCTTCCCCGTCCGGATCCCGAAAAGGGCCCGTGAGGTTTCCTCTGAAGCTCGCTGCGAAGCCCCTGCGAAGCTTAGCAAGGGCGGTAAGGGTCAACCTGTAGGAAGGGCGGTGGGGCATAGGAACCCACAGTCTCGTATCATCAAGCTCTACGGCACTGAGGAGCGTGAGCGATAAACCTAATTTCAAGGTACTGCCGATCCGCTGCCCGGCATTTATCTCGAGCCCCCTTATACGCGCCCTCCCCACGTTTTTCATCTGATAAATCTTGCGCCCCGTCGAGTCGACTCCGACCCTCTTCCTCTCGATCATGTCACGAAGCTCCGAGAGATAAAGGGATGAGTTCACGTAAACCGCGCCCTTCTTCAGGCTGATGCTCACTTCGGCGTTCAGGGAGCTCTCGGGCCCAAGATCGGGGTTGGGGGTGCATCTGCCCAGGTATTCGGAATAGAGCTCCTTTAAGGTGGGGAACCTCGTCCTCCTCGAAAGGACCAGTCTGGCCGCTGCCTCCCCGATTTCGGCGGAAAATCCCAAGAGGGGATCGATGGAGAGCGTGGTCTCTCTCAATTTCCCGACGTGTATGCCCGAGCCGACCGTGAGAAACAGCCCGCCTCTGAGAGGAAATTCAAACCCCATCGGAACGGAAAAAGTCGTGCTTCTGTAGCTGGACCATCCTTCGCTCTCGTTTTTCTCGCGATGGAGATCTTCTCGAAGGTATAATCCGCCCCGGAGGAGAAATCCGCCCCAGAGGAAATTACCCTTGAAGTTCGCCCCTTTGGAGAGATCTCTGAATCTGCTGCGAAAAGCGTAGGGCTCCGTCTGTGTGGAGTATGTGGAATCGTCATAAGAATCGAGCACATCGAGGTGAAAGTGCTCATAGACATCCAGGCCAAAGGTCCCGCTGCCGCAGCGTCTCGAGACGGAAATGCTCACGAGCCCGTCTCTCCACACATTAAACCTCCAGTACCTGGGCCTCCCGATATCCGTCTGAGGAGGGATTCCCCGCGGGTAATCCAGAAGGTAAAAGGAAAGGGCAAAGGCGTTTCGGTCATGCCTCTCATCGACTTTCAGCGAGAGGCTCTTCCTGAAAAAGTCCGAGTTCTCCCTGAGCCTTCCATCCTCGTTGATATCCTCTCGAAAATTTCTTGACAGATAAAAGCCCCTGCTACCTTCGACACCGCAGGAGAGCGACAGACCAAGTGATCCGAGGCGCTCCGAGAGGAATATGTGGCTTTTCGCACCGGATAGATCCGCAGAAATCCAGCCCCCGACCGTCGGATGCGGGCCCGGGCGGCGGGTGACGATGTTAATAACACCTCCCATGGCGTTCGGACTGAACAGGGAGGCGAGGGTCCCTCCGAGGATCTGGACTCTTTCGGCGTTAAAAACAGGTATGGAAGAAAGGTCGATGCTTCCGTCATATGGAGATTGAACGGGAACTCCGTCGACCATAACCAGGAGATTTCTCTCTGGGAATCCCCTCAGGCTGGGGATAGGCCTTCCTTTTCTCCCCACCGTGTAGTGAAATCCGGAGAAAGTCAAAAGGGCCTCTTCCAGGGATAGGCCCTCCAGACCGAGGCTCTCGGGTTTCAGGGTGAAGCGAGCTGAGAGCCCGTAGGGAGCCAGCTCCCCGTAGACAACTATCTCGTCAAGGTAATAGGTCGGCGTGTCCACGGCTTCGGGCGCCTGAATCAACAGTAAAATTGAAAGGAGCCACATGTCATCCTCCTATCTCCCGGGCAATTTCGTTGGGCTTCTCCCTCTCCACGCAGAAAATGCGCTTTTTCTCCTTCCTCAGCAGAGGCAGTGCGAGGGCCTTTCCGAGGAGCTCCCTCCTGATCACAAGGAGGAGGCTCACGCGTCGCTCGACGGCCTCGCCCAGTGAACCGTAAAAACCGCCTCCCTTCAGTTCAAGATGGCCGATCTCATCGATCACGAGGAGATCAAGGTCTCCCTTTCGCGCCCTCCCGGCGAGGTAAGACGCCGTGGATCGAAGAACCCTCCCGTTTATCCTGTAGGGACCTACGGAGTCCCGATAGGCTTGGCTGGATGCCTTCTCTCGGCCTGTCCACTTTTTTATTTGAAACAGATGAAACGACTTGCTCCCCGGGACACGCGGTGATGCCTTCGAGCCCGGCGTCCTATGTGACTTCACGTGCCCTGTTTTCGCGGGGGAGGCGCCTTTTCGGAGAAAAGGCGCCTCCCCCAGAATTATCAACTTTCCCTTATCGGATTCGAAGATCACATGATCGTAGCCGATGCGATCCCCCCTCTCATCGAAAACGGAAAGCGAGAGAACACCTGCCATTTTAAGCCCTTTTCTGGCGAGGGATGTGACCACCCTTTTGAGAGCAGTGGTCTTACCGCCCCCTACATTACCTGTCAGAACCCAGATCGTCATAGCCCACACCTCGTAAATAGGCTGCTCTGGCAAGATTTTCGGCCGTTCTCACCGAATTTATGAGAAAAGTCCGCACGAAATGGAAAAAAAGCGACGGCGTCGTTTTCCCCTTTTTAAGCTTCAAAGCCTCCCAGGTGGTCCTCGCCGATTCGGCGAACAGCGGGAGGAGGTTGAGGGCGACGGTCACTTTCACGCCGAGATCTTTCGCCCCGGCTTTCTCAAAAAAGGCCATGAGCTCCGGGAGCCTGATCGAATCGAGCAATATGCCGAGCCAGAGAAGAAACAGGGTCATTTTGCCGGCCATGTGAAGGCCCATGAGGAAATTTTTCCTTCCTCCGCCCAGGAGGAGCGGCAGGGGAATCAGGAAAAAAGCGAGGGCCAGGATATAAGGCCTCTTGAGGAGGAACCTGAAGGCCTTTCTTTCAACGCAGAAGGCAATGCAGAGGGAAACGAAAAAGTACGCCGCGAAGAAGCGCTGTCCCACGAAGGGCACGGAGAAAAGAGAGAGAACTGCAAGGAGAAGGGCCGACTTCCTCCTCATGGCAATGCGCTCCTTTTGACATCGCGGCCTAAATACCAAGCGAGAACGCCGGCCAGTGCCCCGACGAGGAAAAGGAAGAGGGCGAGCAAAAGGAAGAGCAGCGCGGCTCTTTCCCTCCCGAGGCCGGTGATCCCCGACAGCATCCTGAGCAGCAGATCGTAATAGAGGTGGAATTTGCCCGTAATGAGGATGCCGTTGACAAAGAGGAAATGAACCGGCGTCCAGAGCACCGCCAGCCCACCTGCTGCGATGTAAGCCGGAAGGGTGATTCCTCCGACGATCAGGGTTCCCTCGAGTATAAGCGCTTCCTCCATAATCCCCAGAAGGGGAAGCGCTATAGATCCGCCGAAGGAGAAGATCTTCAAAAAGGCAGCTATTAATCCCATCTGGAGCAGGCTGCCCCTTTGGGGCGCGAAAATTCTTCCTGTGAGGGCAACCCCTGCGGTCAGGGCAGTCAATATAGATCCCTTGAGGGGAATGTTCAGCGCATGGAGGAGCGATCCGAGGCCTATCTCGACGAGCCCCCAGATTGTCCCGAAAACCACGATGTAAGCGAAGTTTCTGGGTTCATTTCTCATGGAGCCTTCCTCCCCTGAGCTCGTATACCACGTCGGAAAGGGCTTTGAGGAACTCGAGGTCGTGACTGACGAGGACGATGGATTTCCCCCTTTCCCTCTCCTCCCCGAGTATCACGGCCAGGCGACGTAACTCAGCGAGATCGAGCCCCTGGGAAGGCTCGTCGAGAAGAAGGACATCGGGATCGGCCGCGAGGAGGGCGGCCAGCGCGAGTCTTTCTTTTTCCCCATAACTGAGCTCCGAGACGCGGGATTTCATCCTGTCGGCGAGGCTTACCCTCTCGAGGACGCCCTGGATCTCCGCTTTATCCCGGGCTGAGAAAGCGATCTCCCTTTCCACGCTGCTGAAGAGAAGCTGCCTTTCGGGATCCTGGAAGAGGAGGCCGGGCCTCGGCTTGCCCCTGGTCCTTCCCCCCTGAGGCTTCAGGAGGCGCGCCATCAATCGGAGGAGAGTTGTCTTGCCAGATCCGTTGGGGCCGTGTATTCCCACTATGCTTCCACGCCCCACGCGAAGGCTCAGGTCCCTCAGGACCTCCCTCTTTCCGTATCTAAAGGCGATCTTCTCGAGTTCGAGGATCGCTGGCTTTCCGTTTCGATCGGGCCCTTTAAAAGGGCCGAAATGACCTGCCCTGAGGTAATTTCCGAGACGACCGCGGACGGGGTCGCCGTTCTCTAAGTATTCGAGTTTCCCGCTTTCTAAGATAAGGAAGGCGCGGATCGAAGGCAGTAGCCCCTCAGGTATCTCATGGGTGGCAATGAGCAGGACCTTCTCCGAGGAGACCGCCTTCATCCAACCTATCAGGGCCGTCTTCGCGTTATTGTCGAGGTTTGTGAAGGGCTCGTCCAGGATCAGAAGAGGGTGATTCTCAAGAAGAAGGCGCAAAAGGGCGACTCTCTTTCTCTCGCCGGCCGAGAGCTGGTTGACCTTCCTGTCGATGAGAAGATGCAGACCGAGCGCTTCGGCATATCGGTTCTTCCCTTCGGAGCAGGGGCCCAGTTCCTCAGCCACTGTGCGGTGGAAAAGCTGAACCTCGGGGCTTTGCAACAGGACTCCCGGCTTTGCAGGCATGTGGGGCAGGGGAGTGGCCGCCGGATCACATCCCAGCACCCGGAGGCTTCCCGAGAGGCTGCCTCCCTGCAGCCAGGGTATGATGCCCGTGATAAGATGGATAAGGGTGGATTTTCCCGATCCCGTCGATCCTAAAAGCAGGTAAACTCCCGGCTTTTCTATCTCGAAATCGACATCGCGCAGGATGAAATCTCTCGATCCAGGGTATTTAAAACTGATGCCCTCAGCCCTGAGGACCCTTTTCTCTTTCGGCATACCGTTCTCCTTTCCAAACACGGGAGGCGAAGCCGTTTCCAGCTCCACCCTGCCGGCCGCTCTCCATAGCCTGAGCCTTAGGAGGAACGGCTCGGAGAACAACACTTATGTTAAAGAAGGCCCCGGCATGGGGTCAAGCACTCATGGATTCCCAGAGGCGCTGAAAAGTTCCATCCAGACCTCGAAGGCCTGTTTCTCGTCTCCATCAGAAGTCAGCAGGCCCACAGGAAGCTGACCGTCTCTATCGTGGAGATCCGCCCAGCCGAGCAGCTTCAACTGGAGGCCTCTCTCCCTCGTCAGTCTCGTGGCCACGTCGAGGAGGAAATCGGCCTGCCCCTTCTCACCGCCCGTCGAATCCGAGGAGGGCCAGGCCAGATCGACGAGCCCGAAATCACAGGCCGGGAAATACCGAAAAGCACTCGAGTAATAGTCGTCGGGAAGGTCCGAGGGGGAAGTGAGGCTCTCGATCACACAGGGATGGCTCGTGAAGACAAGAATATCGATCTTCCTGTAATCAAAAAGCCCCAGAACAGAGAGATCGGCCTCTCTCCCTTGATCGGGGATCTCCCTCGCGAATACGGGGAAAACTATGGTGGACGGGGATAATCCCTTGATCGAGTCGTATATCTCCTCGTAAAGCTCTACGAACTCATTGAAATCGTCAGGTCCGCCTGTGCCGGAGCCATATTTCTCGTACCAGAGATTTACGTCCTTCCCCACAGCAAGATAGAGGGGTTTCGATATGCGAACCACATCGAGAGCAGCATCGCGGTATCGCGCCTTCCAGGAGGGCGAGCTCAGGGTGGCGTTTTCCATTCCGGGTGGCTTCATAAGCCTGATGCTGCCATCGAAAAAGGAGAGGCAGATCACGGGGAACATGCCGTTCTCCCTCGTGAGCTCGGTCACATACCTTTCGCCAAAGCTCCCCGAGAGCATTTCGGGAAGTTCATAAAAGGGCTTATCGTCGAACGCGATCGGGACAAATTCGGAGAAAGCCGATGCCTGTGAGAAAGCCTCTTCCTCCGTTTGCCCGGATCCGGGATTGGGATACACCCCCATGAAATAGCCCCTATCGGGAAGTTCCGGGTTGTCGGCGGGCTTCAACTCTTCGCTTTCGGAGCAGCTCAGCTGTAGAAGAATTGCCCCAAGGATTATCGTCAGGAAGAGCCCCTTTTTCATGATAGCTATCAGCCCCGTGATTTATAGCTCGGATGGATTCACGAGCCTAGACTTGTAGTCCATCACCCTGTATTTATTCCTGATAAGGAGGACTTCGTGTCCCTCTTTCCTCAAATATTGGGCCTGAATTTTGCCTTCGCCGGGAAATTTAGGGTTAAGAGACCCATCGTCTTTTACAACTCTCCAGTAAGGGGAAATGTCCTTTTTGCCCCTTCCCAGGTCTTCTTCAGCCGTTTCAGCCACTATCTTCAGGAAAATCCCCGTTACGAGGGGGCAGGTGAAATCTGCTCCGAAATCCCTTGCCAGCTTGTCCCTGAGCTGGCTGACCGTGACGAGCTTCCCAGGAGGGATCTTCCGTACGAGCTCATCGACCATGAGGGGAGTTGGGATAAGCATTCTGCCTCTTCCCTTCGGATCATCCACAATCCGGGGCTCACCCTCTTTTTCAAGTTTCTCTCTCCAGCTCTTTCTCCTTGCCATGGTTCCTCCCGAACATCGCTGTTTCAGAGCCCCATGAGCTCGTGGAGCTCGTTGTGCTTCTCCCTCATCCTCGATATCCTGAAGACCTCGAAGAGCTTCTCGTATTTCTTCTTCAGTTCCTGATTATAAGGCCTGTTTTTCCTCGTATTTTCCCTGAATCGCCATTCCTCGCTGAGCTCGGCCAGTGCATCCACGAGCTGCCATTTATGAGCAAATACGCGGCCATGGAGAGATTTCAAGGCTTTTAGCTGAGCATAGGTAAACCAGTGGGGATTTAGCTTTTCACTGGCAACAATGGAATCTATTTTGAGGCTATCGATCTCGGCGATCTCTATAACCTCGTTTATCTTCCCTGAACTCAATTTTGTCAGGCTTTTTAGCGCCTTTTTGAACCTGCGTCCATTTCGAAACACCTTCCCCTTGAGGACCCCGAGCCCCGGGTCTCTTATGTCCATATCGCCGAGCTTCTCGTAGACGGCCTCGGAAACTACATAGGATATGGGCTCGTAAACCTTCTGCTGGAAGACGTTTTGCATGAAAAACAGGGCGAAGAAACTTATAACCCCCGCAGTCAGGGGAGTGACTATCCAGCCCCAGAATATGCGGGTTAATACCTTGAAGTTTATGGCCCTGCCGCCGCCTTTTGCGAAGGCAATCCCTATGACACCGCCCACCACAGCCTGAGAACTCGAGACCGGGACGAGGGGTATGGTGGGAAGGTTCATCCTGATGAGAAAATGCTCCAGTTTCTGTGACGCAAAGATGAAAAGTACTATGGATTCGGAAAAAACCACTATGAGGGCTGCTATCGGCGACAGTTTGAAGAGGTCGCTTCCGACGGTTTTCATAACCCTGTAGGAATAGCTATAGATCCCCACCGCTATCGCGATCCCCCCGATGAGAAAGAGAAGCTGTTTCCCTGTGAGGGTGAGGATGCCCAGGATGTTCACATCGGGGAACGGATTGGCAGTGACGAAAACGCCCATCACGTTGGCGATGTTATTTGCGCCGAGACTATAAGCCCCGAAAGCTCCTATAAGTATGAGCGCAAGCCTCGTGTTGAGGTCCATTTCCAGAATGTGCATCTTGATGGCCCTCAGGGACCAGCGCGTCAGTTTGAAGAGCAAAAAAGAAAAGAAGGCCGTGAGTAGTGGCGATATGCCCCACGTGGAGACGATCTTCGTCAGGGCATCGGTATCCACGAGGGCGCCGCTGAAGAAGTCCCATCCCACAATGGCACCCACGATCGCCTGAGTGGTGGAAACCGGGAGTCCAAGCTTAGTCATCCAGCTCACCGTGAGGGAAGCGGCGAGGGCGACGGTGAAGGATCCGCCGAGAGCGTTGACACTGCCGAGTTTGCCGAGGGTGTGAGCGGCGCCAGCCCCGCTTATGACCGCTCCGAGGATGACGAAGATGGAAGCCACCATTGCGGCGAGCTTGAACCTCACCATCTTAGTGCCGACGGCAGTGCCAAAAACGTTGGCGGCATCGTTGGCACCCAAGGACCACCCCAGGAAAAGTCCGCTTGTCAGGTAGAAGCAGGTCATATCACATGAGGCGTTTTATCGTATATATCGAGACCCGGTCGCCCACATCCTCTGCCTTGTCGGCGATGGTCTGCAGGTACGTCACGAAGGTCCTTATGTGGATCTTCCTGCTGAGATCTATGTCGCTCTTGTCGAAGAGAAATCGCTTTATGCGCTCGCCGATTTTGTCCGATTCCTTCTCGAAAAACATTATCTTCGTCACGTGGTCCCTCACAGCAGTCAGATCTTTGAAGTAAGCGCGGACGGTCGCGACCATCTCCTCCACAGCTTCGAGGCTTACGTCGACGAGACCCATGAAGTGGCTGTTTATCTCGGGGGGAAATTCCGGTTTCTCAACGGAGAACTCTACTATGGTGTCGGCCACTATGTTAAGGACATCGTCGGAATTCTCGAGGAGAGCGAGGACATCCCCGCGAGCTTCCGGGAGAAGCATCTCCATATAAAGCTTGTTCTCTATCTCGCGCCTCAATCTGTCAGCTCTGCCCTCCAGCTGGTCCACGTGTTCGGAGCGCTTCTCAAATTCGTCGAAATCGCCCTCGAGGTAGTATTTCATTCCCTGCTTGAACTCGAGAGCTGCCTCGAGAATAACATTCAGAAATTCGTCTATTTTGCCTTCGAGCTCTTTTGTCTTCCTGAAGACTGAGAACATAATCTGCTCCTTTTATGGAATTGGCCCGTAGGCATTATAAAGCAAAAACAGACCCCCTTGTAAAGAATTTCATCAGGAGGGTTTCGAAAATTCGCAGACCCTATGGGATTATGGAGCTTCTCCCCGGTTTTCCCTCATCTGTTTAAGTTTTTCCTTGAATTTTTGAGGATCCCCGAGCCAGTCGAATTTCTTGCATTCGTCGAGCTCCTCACACTCGTAGCAGAATTCGAGACCTCTCGATTGAGCGCAATCTCTTATCGGGCAGACGGACGGCCCCCCCATCTCTCTACAGCCCGCACACTTGGTATATACGGAGAGTATATCAAGGGCCTTTTTCAGGTTTCTCATGTCCACTTTATTTCCTCCGGGGAGCTCATCGATCCATTGAGAAAGCCCGAAAACTTTTATGTAATTCTTCAATTTTTTCGCAGTCTCCGCGAAATCTCCGTTGCCCATGGCACACTCATCGCAATTTATCCCGCAATAACCGATTCTTACGCTCATTCTGTCCTCCTCTTTTCTCCCTTTCTATTGTAAGGAATCTTTGACTAAATGCAAGTATTTTATTATTTGAAAATTGGCATAATTAATGGGCGCCTTGCATAAGCCGCTCTCTGCGCGTATATTAAGAGAAACTGGAGGCTGATATGAAGAAAATACTTATAATAGCTGCCCTTGCCGTTCTCGTCATCGGGGGCTGTAAAAAGGAAGAAATAACCGATGAAGAGGCCATAATGAACATCGTTGAGGATTCTCCTTTCTTCAAAACGAGCGAACACTACGAGGGCCAGGCAGTTTCGGATTCAGGGGATACCTCTCACACGGCCAAGGGAGATTCCATAACCCCGGTCCTGTGGGGGAGAGAGATGCACGAGAGCCCCGATCCCGACATAGAGATCAAGATCTATGGCGATTCCGCCCATGTGAGGTACATCGGCTACAACAGGGGCTATCTCGATATCCTCACCTGGATGGCCGACACGGGCTGGATTTTGATAAAAAAGCCCTTGAGTGAGACTTTCGAGATAAGGGCGATCTTCAGGAGGACTGGCCAGGAGACCGATGAGAACCGCGGATGGGAGCTGACGCACATCACGGGAGTGCTCGGAGTTTCTGACTCGACGAACACCGTGAGAATCGACAGCGTCAGGATACAGAGCGAGAGCTATCCCGACACGGTGCTCAGAGACCCCCTGAGTTATTTCGATGTAGACAGCATTCTGACCTTTAGCCCCGGCGAGGACGTCTATCTCACCATGTACACGAACGACTCCACCGCAAGAGCTTTTCTCCACGTATTCGCCGTTTTCCCGCGTCACATAAGATTGCCCTTTGCCAATCTGGGAGGCGGCCTCTACGGCAACCAGAACGCCTGGCACGTTCAGCTCATACCGGCGCCGAGGCTCGCCGTGTTCGACTTGATGCAATTCGAAACCCTCCACGACACCGAGTATCCTTACGATTTCTGCGGCTGGCTCTTCCCCTACCAAGTCAAGTAAAAAATTTTTCATTTTTTGGGTGTGGGGTCGGGTCGTGCAGGTTGCACGACCCGACCCCAATAAGAATAGACTTCAGATGTCAGCGTGGAAGTCCCCTCAGCCCACCATTCAACGCCGGGCCGGATAAGGCGGGTTGACAAAAGGTCCTGAAATGAGTATATTAGCTGGATTATAGCGAGGAGGTGTGTCCTATTGGCTAAGAAAATACTCGTGGTTGAGTCGCCTTCCAAGGCCAAGACGCTGAAGAAATATCTTGGAAGGGGGTTTGATGTCCTTGCATCGATGGGCCATGTAAAGGACCTCCCCACAAGTAAGCTCGGAGTGGACATAGAAAATGGCTTTAAACCACATTATGTCATCCTTAAAGGCAAGAGGGAGGTCCTCAAGAAGATCAAAGAGGCCGCCAAAAAGGCCGAAGTCGTATATCTCGGAAGTGACCCCGACAGGGAGGGGGAGGCTATCGCCTTCCACATTGCCCAAGAAATAGGTTCCGGCCCCGAGATAAAGAGGGTCCTCTTTTACGAGATAACGAAAGAAGAGGTAAAAAGGGCGGTGGAAAATCCCGAAGAGATCAACATGGACAGGGTCTACGCCCAGCAGGCCCGCCGCATACTTGACAGGCTGGTCGGCTACAAGGTAAGCCCTCTTCTATGGAAGGTGATCCGAAGGGGACTTTCCGCCGGGAGGGTTCAGACCGTCGCCCTGAGGCTTCTCTGTGAAAGGGAAGAAAAGATAAGGGCCTTCGTGCCCGAGGTCTACTGGGTGGTGAGCGCCATCCTCGAGAAGGACGGGGTCCGCTTCAAGGCGGTTTTGAAAGGCAAAAAAGGGGAAAAGGCGGGAAAGATCAGGAGCGAAGAGGAAGCGAAAAAGATACTGAAGGAACTCGAGAAATCGAAATTCATCGTCGAGGAAGTCAGAAAAACCGAGAAGAAAATAAAGCCACCCCCGCCATACAAGACCTCTACCATGCAACAGGATGCATCAAGCAAGCTGGGTTTCTCTGCCAAATACACGATGATGCTCGCCCAGGAACTCTATGAAGGCGTCGACCTTCCCGATGGAAGGCTGGGCCTCATCACATATATGAGGACGGACTCGGTCAGAATGGCCGACAGGGCGATAGCCTCCATAAGAGAGATAATCGCCCGGGATGGGGGAGAGGAGTACCTGCCCCCGAGGAAGAGAATCCACGGCGATAAAGGAAAGGTCCAGGGAGCTCACGAAGCCGTGAGGCCCACCTTTCCAGAAAAAAAGCCGGAAACACTGAGAGGATCGCTGAAATCTGAACTTTTCAGGCTTTATAACCTTATCTGGAGGAGAGCTGTGGCGTCCCAGGCCAAGGAGGCCCTCCAGGAGATAAGAAAGGCCTCTATATCAGCCTCCGATTATGTCTTCGAGGCCGAAGGCAAAAAGCTCCTTTTCGACGGTTTTTACAGGTTTCTCGGAGAAAAGCCCTCAGACCTCCTTCTTCCAGAGCTGGCTTCGGGAGACGAGGTCAAACTGGTAAAGCTTGAGCTCGAGAGAAAGGAAACGGAACCGCCCAGAAGATACACGGAGGCGACCCTCATACAGGCTCTTGAAGCTAAAGGAATCGGGAGACCTTCCACTTATGCCCCTACCATAAGCACCCTTTATGAGAGGAAATACATGGAGAGAGAGGGACGCTATCTCAAGCCCACGGAGCTCGGTGAGCTCGTGAACCGCATCCTCATACCTCGATTTCCCGAGATATTCGACGTGGGCTTCACAGCCAGAATGGAAGAAGAACTCGATAAGGTGGAGGAGGGAACCTACTCGTGGCAGGAGCTCCTCAAAGACTTTTACGAGAGGTTTAAGGCGGAACTCGAGAAGGTCCAGAACGACGTGGAGGACCTGAAAAAGGAGACCATGGAGGTCACCGAGGAAAAATGCCCCCTTTGCGGGCGGCCGCTTGTTATCCGATGGGGACGCTACGGTAAATTCCTGGCCTGCTCCGGCTATCCGGAATGCAAATATACAAAGCCGCTCGATGAGGAGCTAACCGACGAAAAATGCCCCATCTGCGGGAAGCCCATGGTCGTCAGGTACGGGAAAAACGGCCGATTTCTCGCCTGCATCGATTACCCCAAGTGCCCGGGGACGAAACCCTACTCGACGGGAATAAAATGCCCCAAATGCGGGGAGGGCGAGCTGGTGGAAAGACGGAGCAAGAAGGGCAAGACCTTCTATGGCTGCTCCCGCTACCCCGAATGTGATTTCGTCGTCTGGGGCAAACCCGTGGAGATAGAGTGCCCTTCCTGCGGATTCCCGATACTGGTTGAGAAGAAAAGGGGCAAATCCATCTATTATTCCTGTCCTTCCTGCGGAAAGAATTTCAAGAAGAAAGACCTCCCTGAGGGAAAACTGGCATCAGCCCAGAAATCGGAGGCTACCCAGTAAATGAAAATAGGAATCGCCCTGGGCGGCGGTGGAGCGCGAGGGATCGCTCATTTCGGCGTTCTCAGAGCCCTCGAAGAAGCAGGAATTAAATTCAGCCTTGCCGCAGGCACCTCTGCGGGTTCCCTCGTGGGTGCCATGTATGGACTCTACGGTTACGAGGGGTCCCTGGAATTAGTAGAGAGAACCGTGAAGAGCGAACGATACCGCAAGATGGGGCTTCGCTATCTAAACCGTTCCAGGGAGACAGGACGCTCCGGGGTCCTCGCCTTCATCAAAGAGGGCATCACTTACACACGGGCCCTCACGACTAAGGCACTTCTCTCCGGTGAGGATCTTATGGCCATCATAGGCGATCTCGTAGGAGAAAAACGCTTCGAGGATCTCCCCTATGGGTTCTCCGCAGTTGCCCTCGATCTCGTCAGGGGAAAGGACGTGATTTTCAGCAGGGGACACCTCCGTGACGCGCTTTACTCTTCTTCGGCCATCCCGG
>JAGGUL010000005.1 GCA_021158525.1 Candidatus Hydrothermota bacterium
CGCCGAAGCAGAAAGCAAGAAAGAGAGGGTAGCCCGGGGTTCTGTAGGCATCGGGTTCATACGGGGGCATCGTGTCAGCGCTGAACTCGTGAAGCTCCAGCAGATTGAGGGCAATGGGGATGTAGGTGACCTTGCTGTCGGTCGTGGTGAAACGATCGGGCTTATTCAACATGAGCCCGAAAAAAATGAGCCTTAAGAGGAGGGCGAAGAGCCCGACATCGATGAGGTCCTTTATCTTTCTGTTCATGAAGCCTGTGCTCCGAGCCTAATTTTACCGTCCCCGCGCACAAAGTCAAGCCGATCCAGCCGGAAATTATTGGTGGGGTCGGGTCGTGCAACCTGCACGACCCGACCCCAAACAATTCACTGAAACTCAATAAGTTACAGCACACCCCCGCGTGCGTGACGCGCACCCTCTCTATCCGTTGTGGGACAAGGGATTGGCGGTGTGCTCTTGATCCTCTATATCCATTGTGGCAGAAGGAATATGAGGGTTTTACCCCTCTTGGAGGTGGTCGGAAAAATTTGCGCACAGTTAAATATTTTCCAAAAATTTGGAGCTCAGGAAGTTCTGGGGGGTCGGGTCGTGCAAGGTGCACGACCCGACCCCCATGAATGGCCCCGATAAAACCATAAAAGGTCCCGGTGAGAATCAGTTATCGGCTTTGCCGTTCCCTGAAAGGGGATTACATACTCGGCTGCAGCGCCTCCCTGGTGTGCAGGAAATTCAGATAGAAAAGAAAGGCTTCCGACAGAATAGTTGTGAAAGCTGCCCCATAGGCCCCCCATATGGGGATAAAGATAAAATTGGTTCCGATGTTGAGCAGCAGGGAATAGACCGAATTTTTAAGGACGGCCTTCTGTTTTCCCGAAGCGTAAAGTATCGTGCCCGTCAGAGTGTTGAAATACATGAAAATAAGCGAGGGAAGGAGAACCCTGAAGTAATGGTGGGTTTCGGCGAAATTCTTTCCGTACACAAATAAAATAAGCGGTTTCGAGAAATAAGCCAGCAACAGAGCTGTCGGGAAGAAAAGCAGGGCGAATATTTTCGTGAAATAGATGCTCTCCTTCCTGACCCAGGCCTTATCGGAAACAAGGTATCGAGCGAATTCCGGGAGAATCACAGAGGAAAAAATAGCGTAGACGAAGAGGGGAGCCTCTATCAACTTGAAGGCAGCACTGTAAAGTCCTACAAGCGAATCACTCCCGGTCAATTTTGACAACATGACTATATCAACCCTGAGATGCAGCGAGCTCACAAGGCCCACAAGGCCGATTACCAGACCCGTTGATAGAAGCGCCGGCCAATCGGACAGGTTTATTTTCAAGCGCTTTATGTTATATTTCAGAAAACTTATCGAGCTGCTGAACAGAAGGAGGATCAGTGGGATCAGAGTAAATCCCACCGTGAAAGTCACGAGGCTCAATTTTTTCAGAATGCAGATCCCGATCCACAGAGCTTTAATCCCTGCCTCGAATATCATGAAGGCCGATTCGATCTTCAGATCCTGATACACATAGAAAAGTGAGCGGAATTGAACGGATAGATTGGTGAAAAACAGCCAGACGAAGAGTATGTAGATAAGTATCGTGATGTTCCTTTCGAAGTGCATTACCGTCGTTATCCCTGCCATTACAAAAAATGTCACTAAAGCAAGCAATAGCCTGAGTGCCAACATGTTTCCCATCAGCGTGGGAAGGAGTTCTCTGTCTTTCCCGAGGTCTCTCAGCATGATGGTGCGAAACCCGGGCCCCATGAGAAAAGCGAAAAAATTCACGAAAGCCAGCGCCACGGCAAAGCGCCCGTATTGTACCTGGCCCAGGTACCGGATCAGATAGATCATCGAGATGAAAGTTATCAGATTTGAGAGTCCTCGCGCCGTGATGGACAGGGCCAGGTTTTTTCGCAATATGCTTAATTTTTTCATGTGTTTTTCTTTTTGGTGAGAGCGAGCATAAGCCCCATAATGAACCAGAAAATAGGATTGTAGTGAAAACCCGAAAGTGTTGGCTCGATTGTTGCATTGAACGATGCGATGACCAGGGTCGTCAGGAAAGAAATCCCAAGTATTTTCAACTTGCGATCCGGCGATTTAATCAGATAGATACTTCGATGTAAAAGGAAAGCCAGTATGAAAAGGAATATGATTATGCCTATTATCCCGGAGTCCATCCCCAATTTTAAGTAGTAGTTATGGGGATTTTCAGTATAGTCGATTCCGCTGAAGACCTTGGTTTGATAGGGTCCCCTGCCGATCAAAGGGTTTCTTTTGATGTAATCGATCGCCTGAGCCCACATTCGATACCGGTTGGAGATAGAGGCGTCCATCGCTGCCATGAGGGCAAATCTGAGGAGCAGGAGTTTGCCAACCAGTGTCTTGAATATCAGAGCAAAAAGGCCGGCGATCGCTATGAATACTCCCGTGATGTATCTGATTTTGCCTTCTGATATGGCCAAAGCCGATCCGAACGCCAAAAGACCCAGAAGAAAAGTGATGAAGCCGCCCCTCGATATTGTGAAGACCACAGAGATGAGGAGCATCACGATATTCAGCAGGGAAATCCTTTTAATAGATTTCTTCCTTGAAACGATAAAGATGCCCAGGTTCAACGGTATCAGGAGATTTGCGAGCGCTGCTATATAGTTGGAGTAAGCCCATCCGATCCCGAGGCTGTGTAAATTTCTCAAGTTGAAACCGCCGATCATCAGGGTTTTCACGATTGCAACTGCGACTTCGGCATTAAAAAGCAATGACATAAAGGTGAAGAAATTAAGGCTTAAGTCGAGGTTTTTCTCGTTGACGTATTCCCTTAGTATCAGAACTTCGGTGTAGGGAATCAAAAACATATAGGCAAGCCCCAAAAAGCCGAAGCCTATGGAGTTCCATCGAGGGAGAGTTATTAGAAGGAGGAATCCCAGGAGCACAAAGAGGAGATCGAAGAGATCGGCGTAGAATTCATCGCTTTTTTGAAGCGTTTTCGAGAGAATGAAGCTTATTCCCAATGCGAGGAAGAAGAAAGTATTGAGGGAAAGCCCTGCGATTGGAATGTTTGTCATATTGGATAATTGAGAAATCCACAGGAGGAAAAGCGGATTCACGAGCAGATAGAACAGGGAATAAGCTATAAATGGAAGAAAAGGTACAGCGATTAATGCAGGTTCCCTGAGGGCTAAGCCGGCTGCCAGCAGGAGCTGAGAGAATAGCGCGAAGAGCATCCTTCTTTTAGATTTTGCATTGGAAGAATGCTCCCAGATCATAGGCGAGAGAGTATATCTTCAAGTTTTTTGGCTGATTCAACCCAGGAAAAACGCTGGATGTGACGGTAACCTGCATCCTGCAGCCTCTCCCGTTCCTCCCTGGATCGGATGAGCTCAATCAGGTGTTCCGAGAGCTTTGAGGGATCGGGTTTATCTGATACTAACGCTGTCTCACCGGGGACTGTATATTCAGGTATTCCTCCAGAGCTTGTGGCGATTAAAGCGGATTTGCAGGCCTGGGCCTCCATTGGAGGCTGCCCCCATCCATCCCCCACCGAGGTCCAGAGAAAAACGTCACAGGAAGAGTACAGCCGGCGCAATTCGGCTCCAAAGAGGTTTCTGTGATACTCAAATTCGACGCTGATTTTCGGCGGTTTGTACGTTCCGAAGAGGACAAGTTCCAGATCGACCTGTTTTTTGGCTTCTGACACGGCCTTTAATCCTATTTCGAACCCTTTCAGGCCTATTCGATGATACATCAGAAGGACCCTGCGCCCGTTTCTCTTCTTTAGACCCGCAGGATCGGGGTAAAAAAGGCCGGTGTCAACGCCGTTGGGAACCCTTCCCTTTACTTTGACGCCCATTTTTGTCAGCTCGGATTCGAGATATCTCGAGGTCGTGACGACGTTCATACCGAGTTTATACGTGTTCAATACTTTCTGCTCGGGGCCGCTCCACGTTTCAATCCCCCTCACAAAGTACACCTTGGTGCCCTTGCTTTCGGGAAGGCTGTCGGTAAAATAAGCCGTCGGCCAGGCCGTGGCGATTACGAAATCGCTTTCGGGTATGAACCTGGCTGAGAGGTAGGGAACTTTCTTCAAATTGAACCTGACAGGAATCCAGCTGTAATCGAAGGCGCCCAGAAGGTGCCTTGAGGTGTTTAATAGCCTGGTTCTGGCCCTTTTGAAGTTGAAAATCCATTGCCCGAATGAGGGTTGCCACACAGGGTACACTACATTTACTTTGTGTCCCAGACTAACCAGGGCGTTTGAGAGAAAAAAAGTAGACAATACGCCGCCGCTCGGATTGATGAAGGGCAATATAATCGTGATCCTCATTTCGCTTTCCGTTAATGTTCCGTGGGATGAGTTTAAACGAAGTTGTGAAGCCATGTCAACAGCGGATGCTTCGTCAGGTTTTGGGGTCGGGTCGTGCAACCTGCACGACCCGACCCCAAGCAATTCACTGAAACTCAATAAGTTACAGCACACCCCCGCGTGCGTGACGCACGCCCTCTCTTTCCGTTGTGGGACAATGGATCGGCGGTGCACCCATGATCTCCTGTATCCGTTGTGGCAGACGCGATATGACAGTTTTACCCCTCTTTAAAGTGGTCGAAAGAATTTTGCGCACAGTTAAATATTTTCCAAAAATTTGGGCTTCAAAAAGTTCTGTGGGGTCGGGTCGTGCACCTTGCACGACCCGACCCCATCCCCCATCTGGGACGAGGTCGGGGTCGAGGAACCCCATCCCCTACCTCGACCTCACCCTCCACCAAGGCGCCGAGCCCCACCTTGTTAACACCGATGGTCGAGTGCCTATAGCTGGTTGTTAATGTGTTTTCTTGTGTTTTTATTCTATAATCTTGACAAAAAAGAATTGCACGATTATAAATTTCATTGACAAGGTTGTTGAAAACAGAGTGAGGGCAGATTTGAAGTGTATCTTTAAATTAACGCATAGAGCGGTAAAAGAGCGAGGTTCTGCTCGGAATGGGTAGAACCTCTTTTTTTTGCGCAATAAACTGAAGGTTTTTAAAAGGGGGAATCATGAGGAAACTTGTAGTGTTGGGCGGTGCATTGGTAATGTTATTTGGTTTTACGTCTCCCGTAGAGGCTTCCTGGCAAATCAAGGTTCCCGAGCTGATGTCTTTACCCGGGGAAGACGTTGTAATCCCTGTATACGGCACGACGGAGGATAGCGTCATTGCCTTTCAGTATTTGATAGGTATTTGCGATGACAATGATAGCTTGAAGTTGACTGTTGACAGCATCACCTTGAAGGGATATGGTGCTCCTTATGTTACTGTGTTTGACACTGCCGGTGAGAACTGGATGCCCGTACTTATGTTAGAAAGTTCGGGCATACATTTCTCAGCAATGACCTATGCGGACGCCAGGATAGGACCTCTCAATGATGATATAATCAGTGTAATATGGGCACATCTCGATCCCAATATAAACATGCCAGATATCATAGAGCTGGACCTCACCGAACAAATTCCGTGTCCTCCAGGCTGGTCCTTCAGCGTGAACTACACTGATTGGCAGGGGAATTATCGCAATGCTGATATGCTCGATGGTGCCATTTATGTGGCAAGATATATGCTTGTTTTTGACCCCGCACCTCCTCACACAGTGAATGAAAGTGATAGCTTGTTTTTGAATGTGATAGGGTATTCCATTGACTCTCAGGATGTTGTGGAAATAAATTTACTGAGCGGACCCGATGGTTGGGTTAGCTTCACTCCAGGTTCGCCCCAGAATCCAACCTATGGAACATTATCGCTCACGCCCGGCTCGTGTGACGATGGTCAATATGTCATAACTTTTAAGCTGCATAGTTTGACTTATGACACTTCTGTGTTCTTTATGGATACTGTGAATGTCCTAAATGTGAATACACCACCGCGGGTCGAGAGCATAATTCCAGGAAGTGCATTTTATACTGCAGGAAACGTCGTGCATGAAATCGTGAGGTTCACGGATGAGGATGCTGGCTGTCCCGTTGAGCATGCGACTGACTCTCTTATTCTGTCTTTTTCTATAGATCCGGTGCCCTCCTATTCCACCCCTGCTTTTACCGATAACGGAGATGGAGTCGGAGAACTGGTTTGGACGACCGATGTGGGTGACACGGGTAGATATGTAGTTAGTTTTGTCGCGCAGGATCTCTATGGAGCTGCAGATACAGCGACGATAGAGATCTATGTAGTCCCCGGGACGTTGTACCCGCAATATTCCAACAGGCTGCAGCTCAAGGAAATGTGCGGAAACAACATGGAAGAAGTCTATTATCCCGTGTATCTCTCGAACTCTGAACCTATTGAAGGATATAACGTTTTGCTGGCTTATGACCCGAGTTGTCTCACTCTCAAAGATGTCGTGGAAAACGAAATAGGCGGCTATCACTGCGAGTATTTTGGTTATGCCATGTTAGGGCCCGGTGCTGTTGATGAGTGGCCTGCTGTTAGAGTAGAGGGATCCAGAAATGTGAATAATGGCAAAGACGTGCCGCCCATACCGCCCGGTGATGATAACATTCTGTTCTACCTAGTTTTTGATGTGCACACTGAGCCCGTGATGAACCGAACCTGCGACATAAAATTTATCGTTGGTGAATGTGGCGATAATAGCCTGACTGATACATCGGGTGTTCTCTATGTGCCTGAGATTGCGGAGGTCATGTTGGAAGGAGATAGCATAGGAGGATGTGCTTTTGCCGAGTTTAATGTGGATAGCTGCGGGTCCCTATCAGTTATCAAGGATCTGGCGCTCGTTGATGGTTTCGGCTGGGTTGAAGGATATGAGGGATGTTGTATGGGGGAAACATGCCCTATAGGTTGTATAAAGGCTAATGTTTCAGGCATTGGGGATGTGAATCTTAACGGCATTCCCTTTGAGATATCGGATGTGACCTTTTTTGTTAATGTAATCCTCGACTTTTTCCAGATCGACAGCGATACTACGACTCCTCCGCGAGGTTGGACTATGACACAATGGGGACATTCCAGAGAAAATTCTGATTTGAACCAGAATGGAAATGGCTGGGAGTTAAATGATTTTATCCTTCTTGTGAATATTGTGAATGGTTACAACACTCTGCTCGGCGGAAAAGATGCCGATGGGATCGTGAGGATCTGGACGGAGGGTGCTGACGTCAACCTTGCAGCTTCGAGCGATATAGGAGCGATCTTGCTTACAGTCGAATATGATGGAGAAATTCGAGACATTAAATTAGGAAAGGTCGCGAGGGAGATGACATTGAGCTGGAATAAGGCTGAAAACGAGCTGAAAGTATTGATCTGGAGTGAAGGGGGAAGGGCGATAAAAGGCAGTGAAGGTAAGCTTCTGGAAATCATAGGTGATGCCAGGTACCGGATAAAGAAGGTTGTGGCAGCGGATCCTCTCGGAAATAGTCTATCCGCCGAATTGGGTGAGCGCACGTTTGCCCTCAGGGATGTTGTACCCAATCCGTTCAAATCAAAAGTTGAGATAAGCTATGTCCTTTCGAATAAAGCTTTCGTGAAACTCGGGATATATGATGTCAGTGGACGTCTGATCAGAATGCTAGCCGATAAACGCCAGGAAGCTGGGGAGTACACTGTAATCTGGGATGGCAGAGACGAAAGAGGACATCGAGTGGGCAACGGAGTCTACTTTGTCAGATTGAGAGCAGGGGAAAACACACGTTGTCAAAGGTTATTGCTTCTGCGCTGAGGTTGGGTTTTCATGCCAAAAAGTTAAAGGGGTTTCCCATTATCGTGCTCAGAAGCAGTGATAGGATACCGATTTTTTCAGGGGGCTTGTTTGGGGTCGGGTCGTGCAACCTGCACGACCCGACCCCAAACAATTCACTGAGACTCAATAAGTTACAGCGCACCCCCGCGTGCGTGACGCACGCCCTCTCTTTCCGTTGTGGGACAATGGATCGACGATGCCACCTTAATCCTCCGTTTCCATTGTGGCGGAAGGAATAGGAGGGTTTTACCCCTCTTTAAAGTGGTCGAAAGAATTTTGCGCACAGTTAAATATTTTCCAAAAATTTGGAGCTCAACGAGTTCTATGGGGTCGGGGGGTGCAACCTGCACGACCCGACCCCAATGAAAGAGGTTGACAGTGGTTAATTAGGGGGCTATAAATAAAACAAAGCAAGGGCTGAGATAAATGTGGGGGTTAAAAGAAGGCGAGAGTGAAGGCACGGGCGAAGAGGAGATAGCGCTTCGCCCCGTCGAGTTGTTGTTGCGGAGTTCCCGAAGGGTTAATTCGGCGGACTTTCCATCGTATATTCCCCCTATAAAGGTGCCCTCAGAAGTTACAGCTGGTGCTGTTCGATGGATAAATTTTTCTGGTCATTTCGGGCTGAGGAGGGGATCTTTTTCTGACCGCCCCTCCGGAGGCAGTATAAGACCCGGGCCGGTTCGGGGAGCGACCTCGAGATTAATTCCCGGAAGAATTTGGAAAAATTTACGGTGGGGGATTGCGGCTTTGCCGCAATCCCCCACCTCCGTTTAAACAAGGCTTCGTTTAACTAAAAAAGAGTTGATGAAATTCGGGATTGTGGGAATGTGCGGGTCAGGGAGGTGAAGGGGGGAAAGGAGGTGTGAAATGAGGGGAAAGGGCGTGTGGGCGATACTTTCTGCTCTTGCCTTGCTTGCGTTGTCAAGTGAGCTCGGTGCGGTCTGGGAGTTCAGGCTTCCCGAGCTACAGGCCGTTCCCGGCCAGCAGAACCTGGCTGTTCCGGTGTATGGAACCACAGAGAATAGCATGGCCGCTTTTCAGTTTCAGATCGCTTTCTGCGAAGACGAGGACAGCATGAAGATCTGGGTTGACAGTATTACCCTTCACGGTAATTCTGATTATATTACTCTGTTCGACACGTTGTCCCAAGGTCACTGGTATGCTAACTTTATTATTACCTATGCCAGATCTGTAATCACTGGTGGTGCCATGGATTTTACTTCGCAGGGCACTGATGGCCCTCTCGACAACCAGGTGCTCGTTCTGGTCTGGGTTCACATCGAGCCTACCGTGGCAGCCCCGGACACCATAGAGCTGGATCTCACCGAGGACATGCCTTGTCCACCGAATTTTCATACGAATTGCATTTATTCAGATCAGGAAGGCTATACTCACCACGCTGACCTCGTTGACGGCGCTATTTATGTCGTGCCCTCTCCAATTCACATAACTGTTGATCCTCCAGGCCCCTATTCCGTGGATGAGGGAGCTGAGCTGACCCCGACGGTCACGGGCACGAGCGAGGAACCCAATGACGAGCTTCAGCTTCAGGTATTAGGCGGTCTCGAGCCCTGGATGGACTTCTCTCCAGGGCCTCCGGGAAACCCAACATCGGCTTCCCTGACATTGCATCCGGGATACTGCGACGACGGGACCTATGTGGTGGAGCTAGGGCTTTCGAGCACCGCCTACGACATCACGATAATGAGGCCGGAGACCATAGAGGTGAGCAACGCCAACCGTCGGCCTGTGAGGGGGCGAGTGAGGCCGGCGGAGCAGACCGCACCCATAAACGGCCTTCGTCCCATCGAGGTTTCTTTCTACGACTCCGACATGGAGTGTCATTCGCCTCATGCCGCGGACAGTTTGAGGTTGAGCTTTGAGATAGAGCCCGAGCCTGAGGTAATGCCTGATTTTGAGGATTACGGGGACGGTTACGGTAGGTTGTCGTGGCTGTCGTGGCTTGCGCCTGGTAATTACACTTTGACGTTCACGGCGGTGGACGATTCAGGGGAGAGCTGTGAGGTTCAGGCTTTCGTGCGTGTTCTGCCGGCCTTCATGATGGTTCCGGTTTCGCTTGAGGGGCCTGATGGCAGCGGCATAGCGAGAGTTGGACTCTACATGAGGAGTTTTTCGGAGTTGAAGGGTCTTTATCTGGAGGTGAGGCAGGAGGGCGTGATGGTTGAGCCTGGCGATTATGTTCCGGATTTTCGGGTGAGATGGGAGGACCCTGGAGGTGTTCTCAGAGTCTGGGTGTGGAGAGAAAGCGGTGAGCCCATACCGCCCGGAGAGGGGGTGATTTTGACTCTGGACGGAGGGGATGTTGAGCTTTTGAAGGTTGAAGAGCTGGAGAATGTATTCTTTGAGAGGTACGACGAGATAGAGATAAGACCGAATCCATCGGAGGGAGCTGTGACGATAAGCTATAGTCTTGCTCGTTCAGATGAGGTGGAGGTGAGCGTGTACGATGCGACGGGCAAATTTGTGAGGCGGCTTGTTTCGAGTGAGGTGGATGCGGGAAGGCACGCTACTGTGTGGGATGGGAGGGATTACAGGAGGGGGGATGTTAGGAGCGGCCTTTATTTCATTGAGTTTAAGACCGGGAACAGGACTTTCATCAGGAAGCTGATCATGTTGAGATGAGCGCCATGTGTTCATTATCGATCAATAGGGCATCAGAGAAGCAGATGGAGAACCTCACGGGCATCGTAATGTCAGAGGGCGAAGGCGTTTTCAGTATTATGAGACGAAAGGAAATCATGGGGTCAAAAATGGGATAGTACGATGACATTCTTTTCACGCGTGAACTCAAACGGAGACGAGCCTTTTAAGAGAAAATGAGAAAAAGAAGAACCCGGAGGTATTATAATATTTACGGAGCCTTCCCGAGGGCAGATGAGGGTTAAAAACATGCCAGGACGAGGAAGGGCATCAACACATGCATATAAGAAAGGCAGTTTTATGAACGGGTTAACCCGCTTCCCAATGCATTTAGCACAGATTTCCCCCGGGGCCAGCTATGAACTCCCGGGAGGAGCCCACCTCCAGCATTTAATACAAATCTCCCCGGGAGCCCGATTTAGAGGAGCTTCGCCGCATCAACCTCACGGTGCGTTTAGTGCGTACTTCCCGGGAACCTCATGAGGGGAAGGTAAAAGATGCGATTTTTAGAAGGTCAGTCGCAGGAACAGTTAAGATGCAAATGATAAAAACAGTCGGGGGTCTTTGAAATTCTGTTAAAAGGAGGATCGAAGCGATAGGGAAAACCCGAGACATCCGGGAAAATTTAAAAAGAGGCCATCATAAGATAAAAAGGGAGGTTTCATATGGTCAGGAGGTTTGCCGTATATGTGCTTCTGTTAGTTCCCATCAGCCTGTTGGCGAGCTGGACGATGCAGGTGCCCCATGTGGCTGCTTTCCCCGGCCAGGCCCTGGCGATACCCATATTCGGCACGACCCAGGACAGCATAAGGGGATTTGAATTTCAGATGGCGTTCTGCGATGACGGAGACAGCCTGAAACTCGCGGTGGACAGCGTCACTCTGAAGGGATATGGAGCGCCCTACGTGACGATTTTCGATACGCTTTCCACGGTGGATTCGTGGACTCTCGACGTGAATCTCGGTAACAGGTCGATGTACTGGGGGACTGCATATGTTGGGTCTCCCGAAGTTCCGAGTGTACCCGCTTTCGACAGCGCGGTGATATACGTGATGTGGGCTCACGTGGAGAGCTCGGTGAATGCTCCCGACACCGTAGAGCTTGACCTCAACAACAGCCCTGAGTGTCCGCCCGGAAACGAATATGACTGTGGATTTCTCGATTCTCAGTTTACATTGAGGATTGCCGAGCTTGAGGACGGGGAGCTTTCGGTAATCCCCTACTCTCTCGAGTTAACATTCATGCCGGGTCAGCCGCAGAATTTTCCCGAGGGCGAGGCGAATCAGATAACCGTTCAGGGGGCGAGTTCTGACACGAGCGATGTTCTCCTTTTGGAGCTTGTAGATGGTCTTGAGTCCTGGATGGGGTGGTCGGGCAGCGATACGGGGAACGTGGTTGAGGGCTACCTTGAGCTCGATCCCGGTCACTGCGATGATGGGCTTTATGAGGTGAGGTTCAGGCTGACGAGCCTCACCTATGATACTTCCGTGGTTCAGGTCGACACGGTCATCGTTTACGACGCCGACAGGCCGCCTTTCTTCGTGAGCGTCGCGCCCGGCGATGGCATTTACGGTGCCGGGAGTTTGATACAGGAGAGCGTAGTCTTTGGCGATTCTGATATGGCCTGTCCGATGGGCCACGTGACTGATTTCCTCACATTGAGTTATTATCTCATTCCGGAGCCGACGGCCTCCAGCCCAGAGTTCGTCGATAACGGGGATGGGAGCGGGCTTTTTCAGTGGACGCCGGCCGAGGAGGACGAGGGGAGCTACACCCTTGGCCTGGTTGCCACCGACATATACGGCCTTTCCGACACCGTCGAGGTGAGCCTGGAGGTGCGCGCCCAGCCGGGCTATCTGGACTACAGTTACAGGCTGCAGTTGAAACAGATGTGCGCCTTTTCGGGCAGGAGAGTTTATTTTCCGGTTTATCTGTCAAACCCCGAGCCTGTAAGTGGATATGAGGTCTTAATAGCCTATGACTCCACTTATATGTCCCTTCACAGCGTGGAAGAGGCCATAATCGATGGGTTTGCGAGCGAATACTTCAGCTATAATCTCATGCCCTCCGGGCAGCAGGACATCTGGCCTTCAGTACGAATTATCGAAATAAGGGATGTGGCGAATGCGTGGTACACACCGCCGATCCCGGCTGATACCGGTCAGGTTCTGTTTTATCTGGTTTTTGACATAAGGGACAGTGTTCCGCCGAATATAAACTGCGACATCAAGTTCCTCGTGAATGACTGCAGCGATAACACGATATCGGATACGACGGGCCTGATTTTACACACGTCGAGAATCATGGACGTGGCCTATCAGAATGAGATTTCGGGAAGCTGTTCGTTCGAGGAGTATTTGGTCGATTCCTGTGGAACCGCCCAGGTCGCGAAAGATGTCGCGCTCGTGGATGGGTTCGAGCAAGTGCCCGATTCGAGCTGTTGCCCTTCGACATCGTGTCCCACTGGTGGTTTATTCCTGAATCCCGCTGATCCGGGAGACATCAACCTCAACGGGCTAACTTACGAGATCGGCGATGCCATATTCTTCAGTCAGGTTATAATCGGGACTTTCGTTCAGGATGTCGACACCACAACTCCACCGACGGGCTGGACCGCAGAGGACTGGTTCAGGGCTTCACTTAACTCCGACCTGAATTACAACGGAATTTATTGGGAAATGGGAGACTTCAGTCTCCTTGTGAGTCGAATAAATGGCTTCACGAACCCGCCCGACTCAGGGCTTGACGGCGCGGTGGCTCAGATAGATTTTATCGGGGACGGAATTTATTTAAACACGCCGGTTGCTCTGAGCGTGATTTATCTCGGAATTCGCTATCGCGGAAAAGCCGGCAGGCCCGATTTCTCCCCTCTGACCGATGGCCTGATGGTTAACTGGAATGACCTCGGGGGAGAGATGAGGATTCTGCTCTGGGGGACAGGAAATAGATATATACCGGCGGGAAAACATCGTCTTTTGAGTCTATCCGGGAAGGCTCAGTACGAAGTGATAGACGCAGCTGTGGCAGGGCTCGATGGGAAAGTCTTAAACATTAGAAAAAAATCACGTGAATTGCCATTTTCAAGCTGTGTTTCACCCAATCCCTTTTCCGGGAATGTGAATTTGGAGCTGGAGATCAAAAGGAGGGGTGTGATAGACGTGTCCGTATACGATGTGTCGGGACGGCTTGTGAAAAAGATATTTGGGGGATACTTGAATCCCGGGAGCTATAAAATTGTCTGGCGAGGAGAGGACAGCCGCGGGAAACAGGTGGGGAGTGGAATTTATTTCGTGCGGGTTGAAGCAGGTAAATTTAATAAAACGCATGAAGTTTTCCTTTTGAAGTAAAAATGCGGGAAAATTTGTCCGTTGACAAAGCTTAAATGGAAATATAAAATTAGGTTAACAGGTTTTCAGATCGATGAGGGGGGAATAATGAATGACGATGTAATCAGTGGTTTGCCAGGATGGTTTAGAAGCCCCAAAAGAGATCTCTTTCCCCCATTTTCTCCTCTTATTGGAATTGTCAGGTGTATGGGTTTTTAAACATGGGGAGGTGTTCTATGAAAAAGTGGTCAGTGATACTCCTCCTGCTTCTCTATGTGGGAGGAGCAACAGCACAGGTGGTAATACTCGACGAGGATTTTGAAGGATGCATTCCCCCTGCCTTCCCCGACGGTTGGGTTGTTGACAATGCAAACGGAGATGTCAAATACTTCAAAACTTATGACAACCCCACTTACAATCACACTCCAGGTGGTTCCAAATATGCCTATTATGCCGGGACCCCCTCCCAGTCGGCTGATGATTGGTTTTTCACCGAATATTTACCACTGACGCCGGGATACCATTACCGTCTTATTTATTGGTACAGGGTTAATACCACCATTCATCCGCAGGCTTTTAAGATTTTCCTATTAGATAGCCAGAATCACAATGCCTCCTATATCATGCTGTCCACACATTCTCTCGTGAATGACACTGAGTATGTGGTCGACTCAGTTGTATTTGAAGCCCCTGATTACGATCAGTATTGCATTGGTTTTAAATGCGTTAGCGATCCAAATAGCGGTATACTGTATTTCGATGACATCAGGGTTGAACTTATAGTCGAATCTGATGTAAAATCCGATTCTTTGCGAATATTATCACCGCCTTTATGGACCGGTAATGCCAACGCCCTGAGAGGATATCTCACGAATTTAACTGGTAATGCCACAGATAGCTTTTTTGTATTCCTGAGAGCCGATGAAGAATATGTGGACTCTGTTAAAGTTGCGCTTGCAGGTTACGAGTCCAAATCCATCGATTTTAGCTGGACTCCCTCTTCCGATGGGCCATACAACTTAACAATGATATGTGAACTGGGAGATGATCAGATCCCGGATAATGACTCTACAACTTTGAGGTGCTTTGTGTACAGAGGCCCCTGGGTGGAGAGCTTCAGCGAAGAGAGTTTCCCACCGCATGGATGGATGGTTCGTAGTTACGATGGCTACGCGGAGTGGCACAGAGTGGAAACCTTCTACGTAGATTCCCCTGGTGCAGCCTGTTTTATACCTCTGGAACTTGATGAACCAGGAGGAGATTGGCTTATCACTCCAAGACTCTATGTGAACGAAGTTGATACTTTGAGCCTCTGGTATAAAGCAGTAGCCCCGGCGGAGCTCGGAGAAACTCTGTATGTGATGATTTCCGAAAATTCAAGGGATACGGCTGATTTCGTGGTCCTTGATTCGATAATCACAGACACGACGGAGTATTTCCAGGAATGGCATCAGAAAAGGATATCTCTGCATCAGTATTCTAGTAAAGGGGTTTACCTGGGTTTTGTCTATGTAGGTGAGTGGATTTCCTACGGTCTACCGAGAGGTCTTATTATAGACGTGGTGGAAGGTCCTTCACCATATCAGCGTGATGTGGCTGTGGTTTCTATAGATGTTGATACTGTCATTAGCGTCGGCGATACTGTTGACATCAGGTCGACCTTCACAAACCTGGGATTAGAGACCCCTTATAACGTGCCAGTTGAGTTCACGATATATAATGATGATTATGACAATGTTTTTTACATAGATTCCCTTCCAAATGATGACACTGTAGAGGTTTTGTTCTCTGATCGCTGGGTCCCTGGCAGAATAGGTTGTTATGAAGTATTGACACGTAGTTTGATGGCAGATGAGGATCATTCTAATAATTCCATGTATGATGTCAGGTATGTATGCCCGCCGAATCTTCTCTGGTATGAATTCTTCGAGGAGCCCTCTCTGCCATATCTCTGGCAAGTTTCGGATGTGACCGGGAATAGCGGTGATTGGACAGTCGGTGGCACAGGGATCGGTTTTCCCTATCAAAGTCCTATGTGCGGTGATGGACAGGCCCGGTTTAATTCTTCGGAAGCCGATTCTGGAGATTGTACGAGGTTGATCACTTACATTGTGTATTTGCCTGATGATAGTTTATGTCCTTATCTCGGTTTCTGGATGTATCATGATAATTCTTATCCGGATAACCATGATTCTCTGTACGTAGAGATTTCTGAAGATTACGGGGACAATTTTACAGAACTTGCCGGCTTTGAAAGGTATTTTGACGTAAATGGCTGGAGCTACCACGAAATTTCTCTTGCAAAATATAAAGGAGAATTCGTGTTGTTCTCATTCAAGGGAAAGGCAAACGGTGGAAATGATATTTATATCGATCAGGTTACAGTTTTCAAAGAAAAATATACGATCAAAAAAGGCGATGTACTGATTAACGAATTTGTTACAAGAGAACCTTCAAACTGGATAGAACTTAAAAATCTTCGAGATTATGCTTTGCCAATCACAGGGTGCAGGCTTCTGAATGCCGCTGGGAATGAAGATACGCTCGCCGGAGTTATCCAGAGCAATGAGTATCTGGTCTGGAACTTTCAGAACATTAATCTGGATCCCGACGGAGATGTACTTTATCTCTTGAATGCCCAAGGTGACACGATAGACATTGTTGGATATGGCTACAGAGGTGGTGCCCCCGCAGTTCCGGCTGAACATTCCATTGCGAGGACTCCCGATGGTCTCGATACAGATGATGATGCAAGAGACTTTAATATCTCTGCTCATCCTACGCCGGGAGGTGCCAATAATGCATTTTCTGTTGCTCTTGGCAGTTCTCTCGTTATAAATGAGGTTGACATAGTTCCGGAATTCCCGCATTCCGCTTCAATGATTGAGATTTACAATCCGACGCAGCATCCGGTTGTAATAGACACGCTTGAAGCCGCTTTCAGATTTTATCTGAGCGATGGAGACTCAATAAGCCTCATAAGTGTTAGCGACACTATTAAACCCGGTGCAGTGTTGTGTCTCTACGCCGGCATCAATTTTTCTCTCAGCCTGAATGAGAATGATGTTTTTTATCTTTTCGATTATGACTTTCGGAGAATTGAGCAGATAGGCTTCTATGGGGAGGAAGAAGACCATTCATTCCAGAGGTATCCTGATGGAGCAGGTCCAAATGATGGCTATGATTTCCTTTCGAGCGGAGGGAATGTTACACTCTTCGACATGCCTCCAAGCCAGTGTCTTCCAAATATAGCTCTGACAACAGTATATGAAACGGGTTTCGAAAATCCGTCTGTTGAGGATACAGGGTATTGTTATAACGCTGGGGGCGGAGTTAACACTCATTCCTGGGTTAGAAGTCATGGATTTCTCTACTGGGGGAATTCTACCAGCGAGCCGATCGATAGCGTTTATCCTTCCGAGGGAGACAGCTTTCTGGTCTGCGCCATGGATTCGCTTGGTTATAGCAATAATGAGTATTCCTGGTGGTATAGTCTTCCTGAGACTGGATTTGATCTGTCAAGCTACAGAAGCGGGAAGCTTACCTTTGATATCAGATATTCGCTCGAATATGCACATGACTCCGTGTATGTATTGATAACTGATAAGAGCATCTATTTGACCGATTTTTATGTGCTGAAAGCTTACACTGGCCAATCTTCTGGATGGATTCATGAGGAGATAGACATTTCAGCGTGGTGTGGGAGTGATCGTGTTACGGGTGATAGGCATGATGATATACAGATTGCTTTCATGTTGATTTCTGACGATACGATAGCGGGACCGGACGGTGCAGGATTTGGTGCGGCGGTTGATAACATAAGGATAGTGGCGGGGGGTAATTATTTAGCGCCACCGTTGAGGTTCAGGGCCGAGAGTTATCATGACGGTTATGTTTCGCTTCGTTGGGAGGCGCCAGGTTTGTTGACAGACTATAGTTTTGCGAAATATGTTCCCAGGGAAAGGAGAGCTGTGCCGTTTGCGGAGCGAGCTGCTGCTGATCGTGGTGTTGGAAAGGCGGATGGGCAATTGACTTCGAGGGTTTTTCGAGGAGGCGGTGCATCTATCGAATTGGCTCGGAATTCGAGTCCTGACAGATTGAGTATTTCGCTCATGAACGGTGGGCGCGATATAGAGCGTTACTATATATACAGGCGTGGGATTGGAGAGAAGTATTTCACGCTTGTGGACTCGACGCTCGCGACTCACTACGATGATCACGGTGTTCAGAATGGCGTCTGGTATGAATACTATGTAGCTGCCGTCTATGATATATCTCCATATATGGGGTTTCCTTCTGAGAGAAAGTGGGCAAGAGCCGGACTTCCCAATGATATCTTGCTGCTCGGTGATTATGCCAGCGGCCCCGAAGACAGTGTATACTGGGAGAGGTTCAGGTTTGCTCTCGACAAGATCTATGTTACCTGGGATGAGTGGGATGTCGAGTATTTGAGCAGATATCCTGATTCAGCTGATCTGTTCCAATATGAGACGATTATATGGTTCAGTGCAGGTCCTGGGTTCGAGGATATCACTGTAGCTCCGGCTCGAGTGGATTATTGGTTGTTGAATAAGCCGGGTCGTTTGATGTTGATAAACAGGGATTTTGCGAAAGAGCTTGAATTCGAGGCTCCACCGGGTGTTAACTTCTGGTCAAGATTTAAAACTGTTTTCGGGGGAGATAATTCGGCTTACAGCAGTTTCCTCAAGGGTGTTGAGGGAGATTCCGTTTCGGGTTACTGGGCGACCAGGAGATTGAATGGCAATTTCGGGTTTAACGATTATGCACTGGCTTCTGGAGAGGCCAATCCCGTTTTGCTGCTGGGAGAGGGTGCCACACATGACGATCTTGCAGCGACTCGATATCGTAGCGACAATTATGGTTATAAGACTTTCTGGGCTGGTTTTGACATTATTGATATTGATGACATTAGAGATGCAGCGAGGCTTATCAGTGATGTGATTAACTGGTTTGAGGGTATTGTGGAGCCCATTTATACAAGAGGGGATGCAAATATCGATGGATCCAGAGATGTTAGCGATGTGACCTTCATGCTCGGTTATATTACCCATCCGGGATTATTGCCCTGTGCGAGAGCTGCTGACTTCAATGCCGATAACAGTATAGATGTTACCGACGCAGTTTACGCAATATATCATCTATTGCCGTATCCTTCCTTTCCACCTCCGGATTCCTGTGGATATTTGTTCACCGACACTCTTCCTTGCAATTCATACCCGCCCTGCGATTGGTATTCAATGGGACAGAAAACTCCAAACTATGGCGAATCTCGCGAGAGTGCTTCGATGGCTGTTATACATCTGGGACCCGCCGAGGAAATTGAGAAAAATTCGTTCGAAATCCCCCTCATCGTGGAAAGCGCTCAACCATTCTCAGCTTTTCAGGTCGCGATACAAATTGGAAATGGTGATGTCTGTGAAGTTACTGACAGAGGAACCGTCAGTGAGGATTTTGATTTCTTTAAGAGCGTCAAAGATGGTAGTAGGATTACTGTCATAGGACTGAAAGGGCTAATGGCCGGGGAAGATGGTAAGGCTGCAACTTATCTACAGGCAGGAACCTATGAAATTGCGAGGATCAGAGTTTCTAACCCCGTTGGCATTAGACTTGTCAGCGGTATTTTGACTGATATTCACGGCTACAGCATGTCACCGGTACTGAAAGTCGACATCACTGAGAAGAATCGGATACCGGGGAGTTTTTATCTTTCCCAGAATGTGCCCAATCCCTTCACAGAGGGAACGATAATCAGATATGCGTTGCCGAAGAACAGATGGGTGAAGTTGACTATATACGATGCGGCAGGAAGGAAAGTAAAGACGTTGGTGAACGGTTTGCAGACAGCTGGATATAAGGCAGTGAAGTGGGACGGAAGGGATGAGATGGGAAGGCGAGTGGCACCAGGGACATACTTCTGCAGATTCCAGGCAGGTAAATTCAAGTCGGTGAGGAAAATCGAGCTGATCCGATGAAATTTCATAGGGGGGCGGGGGTGACCCCCGCCCCCCTTAATTTTTTATCAGGATGAAAACTGTATTCATTCCGAGTTAGTGAGCTGATCGGAGAAGTTGATCCCAGTTTGATTTAGCGAGTTTTGCAGAAAGGGGAAAGTATATGATAAAAAAAGAAGAAATAGTCTAATTAGGCAGGAAGAAACTTGCATCAGAAGGAAAATCTGCACGGGAGAAGGAAAAGGAGCCCCTCAAAGTTGGTAGTCACCATTAGTAGTGACAAAAGTGGAGATTGGAGTCCTTTGTTATAGGCGCTTTCCAGAACCTAAAAAGAGATTCTATTACCCCTTGACAAATCAAGGGGTGGGGGTTATAAAATACTTTGAAGCCAATAGGAGTGAGCGGGTGGTATTTGAAAAGTTGATATAGGTACAAAAGGCGGGGTCAAAAACGCGAGGGGAAGGAATGGCTGCTATGAAGCCTTTGAGACGGAAAAACCTGCCGGTGTACATTGATAGAAGGGTCAATACGTCCTTATTGGAGGGTCTGGTGACCGAGAGGCTTAATATTTCCTTCGAAATTGGCTGTTGTGAGAATTTAATCAGAGGGCGTCATTTCCTTTCGAGAACGGAAATGACGCCCTCTTCTGTTTTTGGGCTTTGGGAAAGTGTTTTCAGGACTCGGGGAAGAGGGATGTCGGTGAAAGTGATAAATAGGTGGGTGGGTCCAATTAAACAAAAATCGGAGGTGAAAAGTAAGAGGCATTCTGGGAGTACGCGCGGAAGCCATGCGTAGGGAAGATGTAAGGAGGTGCTGATAAAAAAGCGAGGTTAACGTGAATGCTATAATATTGACATTTCTGGTGATTGGCTTGAGTGGGGGGAGAATAGAGCGTCAGATTCAGGCCAATGCGGATGGGAGTGGATTAGCACAAATTTCGGATTACCCCGTTGTTTATGACGATACCCTTTATATTCCCGATTCAATTCCCGTAATGCCGGGAGGGGTCGTAGAGATACCAATACGATTGATTAACAATTTGACTACAGTTGCTTTCCGTGTGGTTATCTTGCATAGTTCCGATATAACGGTGGACTCAATCTATCCAAGTTCCCTTGTTGACAGTGTTTTTGGCGATAATTCCTTCAGTTTTATAATTGCATCGGATACTCTTGTATATCTTCAGGCCAGCACTCAGGGCAATCCTTTCAGCGATTTCCTCCCTTCGGGTGATCTGGTTTTAGCTTATATAAAGTGTACCGTATCTGCTTCAGCCTCGCTGGGCACACTTTATCCTTTCTCTATACCTGATTCATTCCCTAATCCAGCCAGCGGTTATTATTACACGACGATAACTGATACGACTGAGCTCTTTTCTGACAAAAAGCCTGTTATAGATGACGGCTCGCTATTTATAACTTATACAACCACGCCTCCCGTTGTGGAGGACATTCCCGATACGACTATCAACGAGGGGCAGCAGCTCATTTTCTCGGTGAGCGCCTATGACCCCGACGGCGACAGTCTGACCCTTTATGCCGAAAATCTGCCTCCCAATGCCTCTTTCTCGACTGTCTCGGGAGATAGTGCCGTTTCGGGGACCTTTACCTTCAATCCGGATACGACGCAGGGCGACAGCATTTATCGCGTTACTTTTGTCGCCGAGGATCAGTACGGGGCCAGAGGCCACGAGGATGTCTTTATCCACGTCCTGAACGTGGTGAACCTGCCGCCCCAATTTGTGCCCCTTCCTGATACGTCAGTTAAGGAGGGCGATACCCTCGTCCTCACCGTTCAGGCGAGCGATCCCGAAGGCGGTCCCGTAACCCTTTCCACGGGCGCTCTTCCGCCCAATGCTACTTTCACCGATAACGGGAATGGGACCGGGACCTTTATCTTCACACCCGATTTCGATCAGGGAGGTGACACCGTCCTGGTTACCTTCTATGCGGTCGATACGGCGGGTGCCACGGGCAGCATGGACGTGAACATCGAGATAATCGACGTTCCTTACGATTTCCTCATTGCCGACACGACAGGAGGGCTTCCGGGAGCAAGCGGAATAGGGCTACCCATCTGGGTCGTGGCGCAGGCTCCGATATACGGGCTGCAGTTTGACCTTGCCTACGACAATAACGCTCTTACCGTTGATTCCGTGGTCAAAAGAGACGGTTACCCCGACTTCGTCCTATATCGCAGCGAGCCCGCTCCCGGGACGCTCAGAATTGTATTCATGAGCTATAGCCTGGGAACGCTCCCGGCCGGCCAGCAGGCCATAATGGACGTTTACTTCAGCGTTGAGCCGGGGGCTTCGACGGGACAACATCCCGTAGTTCCCTTCAATGCCATCGACGTCATCGACATGTACGGAAACTGGAGACCCATGGTGACCTTCGCCGGCTACGTCAACGTCGACCTCCTTGGAGATGTCAATCTCGATGGAATGGTGAACGTGGCCGATATAGTGCTTTTGATTTCTTATCTGCTGGGCTATGTTGATCTCAACCCGAGGCAGCTCGCCAATGCCGATGCCAATCAGGATGATAACGTGAATGTGGGAGACGTTGTGGCGATCGTTGGAATTATACTGCAGGCTGCTCCGCCCACAGGGCTGGAGGACCTGCCTGTGGCGTCCCTCTATCCCGAGGAAGAGGGTAATGCCATTGACCTGAAACTCCAGACTTTCGTGCCGGTGGGAGGCATACAGGTGGAGCTCAATTATGACCCGGCGAAAGTGCAGGTCTCCGAGCCTCAGTTGCCCTCCCGATTTTCCGATTTCCAGCTCTCGTACAGGAATGAAGATGGCAGGCTTATAGCAGTGATTTACAGCCTGAGCGGCGATTCCATGCCATCGGGCGATTTTGCATTCCTCAGACTCCCCTATTCAGGTGATCCACGGGCCATCAGAATTGAGAGGGCTTACGTGTCCGATCCTTATGCCAGGATGATGCCGCTTAAAATAGGCGCCGGAGGGCCGTTCGCTCAGTACGCCTTTGCCCTCAAAAAGCTTGCGCCCAATCCATTCACCGATGACCTTCAGATAGAGTTCACTCTTCCCGAAGCCTGTCCCGTCAGCCTTCGCATTTATGACGCTTCGGGCAGGCTCGTAAGGACGATTCTGGATGGCCGCCTTAAAGTAGGTCTTCACATGTATAGCTGGAACGGCAAAGATTCCCTGGGCAGGAAAGTGGGCCAGGGAGTCTATTTCATTCGTCTGATCACCCCACATGGAGATATCCTGAAGAAGGTAGTGGCATTGAACAAAAACCCTAAAGGGAGGTGAGAGGGGATGAAAATGAGGGCTGTATGCAGGGGGGAATCCACGGGAAGGGGGATTGATATATGGCAGGAGGTATGTGATGGAGTTGATAGGAGTGACATGGATGGGAATATGTTGGGCTGTGTTAAACTAAACAAAGGAGGTTGTAGAAGATGTATAAAAAAGCTGCAGTGATAGCACTGGGGCTGGTGCTCGCCATGGGCGTGGTCCGGGCGGAGTGGTCATACACTCTTCCCGTCGTGAACTACGGCCCCGGTCAGGACTTTGCCATTCCCGTATATGCGACGACCGAAGATGGAATAAAAGCATTCCAGTTCCAGATGCACTTCTGTGAGGACGCCGACAGTCTGAAGATCGTGGTCGACAGTGTAACCCTCCACGGTAATGCCGACTATGTGACTCTGTTCGACACGCTGCCCACCGCCGCTCCGTGGCAGGCCAACTTCAACGTGACCTTTGCCAGGTCCATGATTTTTGGCGGCGCAGTGGACTTTGGCCAGAACGGCACGAATCCTCTCGACAACCAGGTGCTCGTGTTGATCTGGGGTCGTGTGGATGCCGCCGTAACTGCACCCGACACCATAGAGCTCGACCTCGATTCCATTGTTCCCTGTCCACCTAACCAGCATACTGATGTTATCTTCACTGACAACAACGGTCAAACGCAGGTAGCCACCCTTTACGACGGCGCCATCATTGTGCCTCTCTATTCGATGACACTCACTGCCACACCTCCTCCGCCTCAGAGCGTCAACGAAGGCGATCACCTCACCATAACCATTGACGGTACGAGCTCCGATCCCGCCGACAACCTTATCATCGACGTGGTCAGCGGGCTCGAGTCCTTCATGAACTGGACCGACGGCACACCTGGCTATCCCGTATCGGGCACCCTGGACCTCGATCCCGGGTACTGCGATGACGGCCAGTATGTCGTCGTCTTCCAGCTCACCAGTACCGTCCATGGTCAATCTATAACGTTCGCCGACACGATCAACGTGATCAACTTGAACCAGGAGCCTGAGTGTGTGGGTGTAGTTCCTCCGGGCGGTCGCTACGCTACAAACGCGAATGTTCATATGGATGTCACATTCAGCGATCCTGATCTCGCCTGCCAGGCTCCTCACACAACCGACATGCTCACCCTCACCATGGAGATAACTCCTGCGCCTGTCACTTCCCCGACATTCGTGGACAATGGCGATGGAACGGGTGATTTTGACTGGACGCCTACAATCGACGATGTAGGCACTTATTCAGTTTCCTTTATAGGTACTGACCTTTCCGGCGCCGCTGACACCTGCACTGTTGAGCTCGAAATTGTTTCCTGTGAGGTTCCTTCTTACGCGGACTATAACTTCCAGATAAAGAAGATGTGTGCCTATGCCGGTGAGGATATCGATTATCCCGTCTTTCTCACCTTTATGGATGAGTCTGTTGACCCTGTGGCTGCCTATGAGGTCCTGATCGCCTGGGATCCTTCCTGCATGACGCTTACAGGCGTTTCCGAGAAAAAAGTTCAGAATTACTACAGTGAGTATTTCGATTACGATATAATCCCCGCCGGCGTCGTTGATATCTGGCCCGCCGTCAGGGTTGTTGCCATAAGGGATAAAGCCAACAACGTGTACACTCCTCCTATATATCCTCCTGAGTGCCAGCTCGAACTTTTCGACCTGCACTTCCATATGAACCATGACTGGGATCCCAACTATGCCTGTGACGTGAAGTTCCTCGTCAACGAGTGCGGCGACAACACCATTTCCGATCCCACAGGAATCAACCTCCACGTTCCCGATTATATCTTTAAGGTCATGGTTGATGATACTATTCCCGATAGTTGCTCGGTGAATTCAATCTATGTTGGAGATGTCTGTCCTGGTCCTGATACCGTTATGCATGACGTTGCCCTGCTCGACGGATTCAACTGGTGGGACGATCCCTGTGTACCCAATGCCTGTGTGACAGGCGACATCGTATCCTATCCCTTCAACTACACGACGGGTGACGTCAACCTGAATACGGTGCCCTATGAGGTCGCCGACGCGGCCTTCTTCAACCATTACCTCCTTGGGTACTACACCGTGGACGATGATCCCAACACTCCTCCTCAGGACTGGACCGGTCAGGATTGGCAGCTCTCAATGATGGCCTCCGACATCAACCACAACACGGTTCCTTGGGAGATGGGTGATCTGGTTCTCATGACGGCCGTGATCAACGGGTTCATCGCTCCGCTGTCCTACACCGTTCCTTCTGAGCCCGTGAAGCTCACCGTTTCCGGCGACAACATCTATATCGATGCTCCCACAGAGCTCGGCGGCGTGTATCTCGTCATCAAGTACGAGGGCGAGATAGGCGAGCCCGTGCTCGGCGAGTATGCGAACGGCATGACCCTCGACTGGAACGACCTCGGCGGCGAGCTGAGAGTTATTATCTGGAGCCTCGACCACCACACCATGCCCGCCGGTGAGGGACTCCTCCTGACCATCCCCGGTCTCAAGGCCGAGAACATCACCAAGATCGACGTTGCCGACTTCGTCGGTAACACCCTGAGCGTGGAGAAGGGTCTCGCCAGCTTCGCTCTGAGGAAGGCAGTCCCCAACCCGTTCAAGGGCACGACCGAGATCGGCTTCGCCGTCGCCAGCGAGGCCAACGTCAACGTGAGCGTGTATGACATCAGCGGTAAGCTCGTCAGGACGCTGGTCAACAGGAAGCTGGTGCCCGGTGAGTACACGGCCGCCTGGGACGGCAGGGACAACAGGGGCCACAGCGTGAAGAGCGGTGTCTACTTCGTGAAGATGACTGCTGGCAAGTTCAGCGCTTCCAGGAAGCTCATGCTCCTCAAGTGATCTGGGTTTTAATGGGCGGGCGGCCAAGGGCCGCCCGCCCAAAAATAAAAAAGTCTTTACCAAACGAAAAGGAGTGAGAGGAAATGAGAAACCATGGGAAAAGAAAACGGTACACGAGCCTTAGATCGGAAAAAGGAGGATTTTTATGAAGAAGCTTTGGGGTTTAGGAATAGCGGTAATAATGGTATTGCCTGTGATGGCGTATGGAGGGGTTCTTGAGACCGGCTTTATAGCCTTTCTCGACGACACACTGGATTCAGTCATCGCCGGGGATACCTGTGCTGCTGATCAGGGTGACACTATTTTGATCCCTGTTTATCTGAGAAATCCCGTTCATACTATAGAAGGATTCGAGGTAAAACTGTTCTGCGGTAATCCCTATGACCCTTATATCATAAATTACGGCTATGCCGATGGAGAGACTGCATGGATAGATACCACGGGCTCCTGCGCCAGTTATTTCGAGTATTTTCAGGCAACGGGTGACTATGACAGTCACACATGGGTCAAGGTCGTCGGCATAGCGGATATGGCTACACAGCCCGATACCCCGCCTCCCCTTTACCCTTCAGACACGGCGAGGCTTTTGTTTAAAGTCGTTGTGGTGGTCGATTCACCCGTTATATCACCCGATACTACATATGATACCCTCGCTCACATTCACCTTGACTTCACTGAGACAAGACTGAGTGACACATCGGGCTTGTGTCTTTATTATCCAGGCCTTCGCGATGGCCACCTTCAGATAGGTGGGTGGTGGTTCACGAGGGGCGATACAGATGCTAACGGCGGCGTCAATGTGTCCGATGTCATCTTTCTTCTGCTGCATCTATTTCCGCCCCGGTTTTCCTGTAATGATGCTGCGGATGCCAACGATGATGGCAGCATAAACGTTTCGGACGCTGTGTTCTTGTTGGGCCATATGTTTCCGCCCACTTTGCCCGAGCCCAATTACCCCAATATGGGCCCGGACCCAACGCCAGACGATATTGGTTGTTGCACATATCCACCAGCATGGTGGTTTAGAAAGGGGGAATGATAGATGAAAAAAGAGCTCTACATTCTCACAACTATGCTAATAGTTGGAACGGCGGTTGCGGCTCCTAAAATTCAGTTCAAGGAGACTGAGTACGATTTCGGAAAGGTAGAAAGGGGAACCAAAGTCACGCACTACTTCGAATTCAAGAACGTGGGAGATGAACCTCTGCACATAAATCAGGTGAGAGCAACCTGTGGTTGCACAGCCGCTCTGGCCACGAAGAAGGTCCTTCAGCCCGGCGAAACGGGGAAGATCAGGGCACAGTTCAATTCGAGGGGCTATGCCGGAAGGATCACAAAAAGGGTAATAGTGAAAACCGACGATCCCGATAATCCCGTGATAAACCTGATCATAACGGGCGAAGTGACTGTACCGTTCCGGGTGGTGCCGAGACACATCAGTTTCGGCTTTGTCAAGTCCGATTCGATCCCAGCAGAGACGGTCAGGATTTACTTTTCAAAAAAAGAAACCAAAGTGGAGAGCCTGACCACTGTGGGAGATTTTCTCGAGGTCGAGAATCTGGGGCAGAAGGATTCTGTCTTCACATTCGTCGCGACGGTCAAAAAGGGCACGAATCCGGGCAATCTCTTCGGCAGGGTGAATATTTTCACCAATAACTCTCTGGATCCCAGGATAATCGTAGCTGTCACGGGCAAAGTTGTGGGAGATGTGGAGACCGTGCCTTCAATGCTATCGCTTGGAGGAGCTCGGGGGCGCGTGAGAAAGAATGTAGAGCTCAGGATTATATACAACAAGAACAAGATCAAAGGGATTAAAGTAGACAGTCTTTTTATCGAGGACACAACTCTAACGGCCGAAATCGATTCGGTGCAAGATACGGGTGGAGAGGTGTTGATCAAGTTTCACGTTAAGATCTCTGAAAACGCCCCTGTTGGGCGGCTTGACACCAAGCTGCACCTTTTCACGAATTACAAGGAAAAACCTGAATTCGTTATTCCTGTGATTGGATTTATCAGATAAAACCTATAAAGGAGGTATTTCGGGATGAAGTTTTTAAATAAAAAGATGTTGGGACTGGCAGGGCTTTTGGTATTGATGTGCCTTGCCATCCCGCTTAAAGCTGAGGTATATACGGTGTCCATTTTTGATATACAGGACACCTCGGGGACGACCTATGCCGGGGATACTTCTGAGTATGTCAATGATACCGTGAAGACTTACGGAATAGTGACCGGGGTTTTCGGCTCGGCTTTCTACATTGAGGAAAATCCCGGGGGCGCCTGGCACGGCATTTATGTGTACAGGTATTCCAGCGATTCGGTTCCCTCGGTGGCTGTGGGCGATAGCGTGGAAGTGATAGGGCAGGTGCAGGAATACAACGGGCAGACTGAAATTAAGGCGAGCGTATCCGGAGGTTCCGTTACCGTTTTGGCAAGCGGTGTGTCTCTGCCTGACACTACACAGGTTACCGTTGCAGATATAAACAACGAGGAGATGTACGAGGGCGTTTTAGTGCGCGTTGACACCGTTCACTTCAAGGAGTCCGGGACATTCTCCGGGAACCACGCTTATCACATCATCAGTTCCGATGGAGTTGATACGGCAGTATGTTATATAAGGTCTACAGCCGATGGACTTCCTGGATCTACAATTCCCAGCAGTAATTGTATTATAGTGGGTAATTTTTGCCAGTATTACGGAATGGAAATACTACCCAGAGACACCAATGACATCGTGCCGCTCGGCAACCAGGCGCCGGTCATATCCGATCACATGAGAATACCTTACACTCCTCTTACCGGCACGAGCCCACTGGTTTATTTCAAGGTCGTGGATCCCGACGGGAGGGGTATCGCCGTTGACTGGCTCTATTACACCTTTGACGAATGGGCGACTTATGATTCCGTGTCTCACGACAGCGTTGTGGGGGATTATTACTATTACACAGTTCCCATTCCGGCCTATCCTGCCAAGATAGATTATTATCTCTATGCTGAGGACGATTTCACGAGAGGCAGCCGCGGAGCTTCGGCTGTCAGCGATACCTTTTTCTTCTTCCTCGTGGATTATCTCGCCGACATCAAGATCAACGAGGTTCTATACGACGCTGCTAACGACGGCTCTCAGGGGCCGGATTCCCTCGGCGAGTGGATCGAGCTCTACAATGCGGGGACCGAGACTATCGATCTTTCTGGCTGGAAAATAGCCGACGATCCCAACGACACACTGCCGAGCGGTTCCGGTGACGGCGTGTTCACAATTCCTGCGGGAGTGAGCCTGGCACCAGGTGAGTTCCTGATCCTTGCAAGGGATGCCGATACCTTCAATTACCACTGGCCTAACCACGGAGCTGCCCAGGTGATATCCTATGGCTCTGCCAGTATATATCTGGGAAATTCCGGCGATGACATCCACCTCTTTGATATCCTCGGCCACGAGGTCGATGTAATGTGGTACGGCAGCGGCGGAGATATGTACAACTGGGGCGGAAGTGCTGTGTATGTTGATGATGGAAATAGCCTCGAGAGGCTGACCGACGGCGCCGACACTGATGTCCCCGCAGATGATTTTGCGGAGACAGAAAACCCGACGCCGGGTTTGTCCAATACTACTGATTTCCCTCCCCATGTGATCTGGATTTACAGGGAGCCCTACGTGCCTCTTGATGGGGAAGCAGTTACCGTCAGGTCGCTCATCACAGACGATCACGGCGTCGATTCGGCCAAGATTTATTACAGGGTTAATGGCGGAAGCTTCAATGCCGTTTCCATGTCCTCTATCCCGCCCGACACCTTTGAGGGAGTAATTCCCGCCCAGTCAGAGGGAGCCCTTGTCGAGTTCTACGTGAAGGCCTGGGATACTTCGGGACAGGCCGATTCCTCTTATTACAGAGGATTCTTCGTCGGGACAATGTCCATTGCTGACATAAAAGTTAACGACGCCAACGGCGATAACATTTACAGGGGCTACGGCGTGAGGATCACGGGCGTGGCTACGGTTCCCACTGGCGTCTTCAGAACGCCCGGCAACGGCGTAGACATTTACATTCAGGATAATTCTGGTAAGGGCATCAATGTCTTTGATTCAAATGACACGACGACGGTGGATCTCGGAGATTCGCTTGTCGTCGTCGGCGCTATCTGGCAGTACTACGGCAAGACGGAAATAGAAGGCGTGAGCGGAGTTCAGTTCATAGAGAAGGTTGGGACCGGGTCTGTCCCTGATCCTGTCGTCGTGACGCCTTCAACCATCGGCGAGGATTACGAGGGGCTCCTTATAAAGATGGTCTCGGTGCACAACACGGGAACCGGCGATGCCTGGCCCGATTCAGGTCAGAACGCCAATATTGCAATCACTGACGATGCCGGGACGGATACCGTGATAATGAGGATCGATAAGGATACCGACATCGACGGTTCACCTGAGCCCACCGGCGACTTTGACGTTACAGGTGTGTGTGCTCAGTATGATCCCACTTCGCCTTACGATTCGGGCTATCAGATAATGCCCAGGTGGAGGACAGACATCGTAGAGACTGGGCCCTCTGGACCGTTGTATGTGAGAGGCGATGCCAATGCCGATGGAGCGGTGAACGTGACAGATGCTGTATTCAGCCTGGGTCATTTGTTCCCGCCGCAGTTTGCCTGTCAGAGGGCTGCCGATGCCAGTGCAGACGATGCGTTGAACGTGTCAGATGTGTTGTATCTGTTGGGTCATTTGTTCCCGTTGACCATACCAGCGCCGAGGTTCTGTGGGGATGTAG
>JAGGUL010000120.1 GCA_021158525.1 Candidatus Hydrothermota bacterium
GTACTGCATTTGTGGTGGCATCCCTGCTCCTCGTTGGGATGCTGGGAGCCGAGAGAACCGAAGTAACCATATATGACATTCAGTACACTACCGATCCCTCGGGCACTTCGCCCCTTCTGGGCGATACCGTCATAACCTACGGTATAGTTACAGGCATTTTTGGCAACAGTTTCTTCATCGAGGAACGCCCCGGCGGAGCCTGGCACGGGATCTACATTTACCGGGGATACCAGAGCAGCCCTGCTGTTAGCGAGGGCGATTCGGTCAGAGTCGAGGGCATAGTTTCTGAATATCACAACCTGACAGAGATAGCGACAAATTACTATGGTGAGGTTGAGATACTCGCTTCGGGGCTGAGCCTTCCCGATACCACGGAGATAACGGTGGCCCAGATGAACCAGGAGCAGTATGAAGGAGTGCTTTGCAGGATAAACTCAGTGCATTTCGTGGAGACAGGAACCTTCAGCGGCAACCATTCCTATCATATCGTCAGCTCTGACGGCCTGGACACGGGTGTCGTCTACGTAAAGACGGTGACCGATATCCCGGGCAACCCTATTCCCACAGGAGATGTTGACATAATCGGAAATATGTCACAGTATGATCATTACGAGATATTACCCAGAAAACTCGAGGACATAATCAGCTCAGGCAATTATCCCCCCGTGATAGACCAGCACATCAGGATCCCCTACACCCCGGCCCCCGGCGTCGATCCTTATGTCTGCGTCAGAATAGAGGATATCGACGGAAACGTGGTTTCGGACTGGCTCTATTACACGCCCGATGAATGGGCGACTTACGACTCCATCACCCACGACAGCGTTTCGGGAGTTTATTATTATTTCACGGTCCCCGGACTTCCATATCAGGGGAAAGTGGATTATTACATAGCGGCCACCGATGACGATGGGGCGACGACTGAATCGGATTCCTTTTTCTTCCTTCAGGTTGAAATACCTCCCATTAAGATAAACGAGGTTTTCTACGACGCTGCCAATGACGGTTCCCAGGGGTCAGAGCCCTACGCCGAGTGGATTGAAATCTACAACGCCGGGGATGAGGATTTTGACCTCTCGGGGTGGATGATAGCAGATGATCCCGATTTCACGAACCCCAGCGGGTCGGGCGATGGCGTGTTCACGATTCCCTCGGGAGTCACCATCGGGGCAGGGGAGTACCTCATTCTGGCCTTCGATGCCGATACGTTTAATACTTACTGGCCCGACCATGGTGGTGCTCAGGTGGTGGCTTATGGTTACAGTTCTCTGCCCCTTTACCTCGGAAACAGCGGCGATGACATCCACCTCTTCAATCAGATGGGACAGGAAGTGGACGTCGTCTGGATAGGATCCGGCGGCGACATGTACGCCTGGGGTCATGCGGCAGAGGATATTTCCGCAGGAAAGAGCCTCATGAGAATTCCCGACGGGAACGACACCGATTATCCCGACGTGGATTTCTTTAGCTCCGATACTCTCGGCGGACCCACGCCAGGCACAGGCAACAACCTGTATATCTGCGGAGATATAAACGGCGATGGGCAGGTTTCCTTCACCGATCTCCAGTATCTCTCCCAGTACCTGTTTGCCGGAGGCAATCCTCCTGTTTCAATGTGGGGGGCAGATGTGAACGGCGACGGACAGGTCTCCTTTACCGATCTCCAGTACCTGGCTCAGTATCTCTTTGCCGGCGGTCCAGCTCCTAACTGTCCGTGATCTCGATCAATTGAATTTGTGTGGGGCGGGGAGCCCTTCGGGCTCCCCGCCCCTTTTATTTCTCAATTTTCCCGGAATACATCACGCTTTATTGGCTTTCCCCAAGGCTCTTGCCCTGCAGCAGTATCGCCGCTCCGATCAGGATGCCCCCGAAGAGATCGAGAAGCGTGAGGGTTTCGCCGAGAAAGAGCCAGGACCACAGCACGGCCAGCACTATTTCTATGACGAGCAGTATCGAGGAAGAGAGCACCTCGAGTTTTTGCAGGGCGGTTATGTAGAGCGAATAGGGGATAAAGGAAGCGAACAGGCCCAGATAGAGAGCGTAGATCAGGGCGCGGTTCGATGGAAGCCCCCGGAGGGCGCCTGTGAGGAGGGATGGGATCAGAAGAAAGAGGAAAGTCAGGTTCATGAGAATTGCAGAAGCACGGGGACCTGAAAACCTGCCCGAAGCGATTTTCGTGAGCACGATAAAGAGTGACCAGACAAGACTGGCTCCCAGAACGAGGAGGTCTCCCCGATTGCTTCCCCCTCTCAATGTCGATAAATTGAAATGGGTGGTTATCGCCGTCATTCCGGTGAGCGCGAGAGCGAGGGACAGGAGGCGACTCTTGTCCAGCCTTTCTCTGAGCAGGAAATAGGCTATGATTGCCGCGAAAACTATATAGAGGTTGACTATCAAGGCTGTTTTCGAAGCGGAAGTATAGAGCTGTCCCTGAAACTGGAGGTAAAAACCGAGGGCATTTGTCAATCCGAGCACAAGGAATATGGGTGAGATCCTGAGCTTCCCCCCCTTTTTCTCGATTTTCAGCAGGAGGAAAATGTCGGCGAAAAGTGCTGCGAAGAAAAATCTATAGGTGGCGAGCTCCAGCGGCCCCGCATATTTCAGCGCGGTTTTTATCACCGGGAAGGACGTGCTCCACAAAAGAGCGCTCAGCAGGACGAATATCTGCTGTCTCAATCCTTAAGCGGGATGATGCAGAGAAAACGCAGCCTGGAGTTGCCCGTGTTTTTGAACTGGTGTTTTTCGTCGGGAGGGACGAAGATGAAGTATTCCTTCTCGAAGGGGATTTCCTCTTTTTCCAGGACCAGTTTTCCTTTTCCCTCCAGGACGAAAACCTCGTGTTCCCACGGATGCTCGTGAAAGGGGGTATATCCCCCGGGCTCTACCTCGAAAAGGCGCATGGCGAAATTCGGAGCTCCCTCTTTTTTGCCTATGAGCCATCTTATGTATGTGGCCTTAGCCTCGCTGTCGGTGACGACCTCAGAGGGCACGTCTCTATACGGCTTCACTATTGCCATCTTTTACCTCCTTTTCGAGTTTAAAGTAAATGGCCGTAAACCAATCCTCTTCTTTGATTTCAGGGTAAAACTTTCTGAGGAGTTTCCTGAGCTCCTCGAGGGACTGAAGGCCCTCGGAAAAGGCGTGTTCCTCTCTCACGTCGGAGAATTTCAGGAAATGCACACTTTCTATGTGTGCGCGGAGTTCGACTTCTCCTATTTTGAGAGTACATGGGCCGACCCTGATTTTTCGAATTCCTTTTCTCAAAGTGACTCTCTTGGAACCCTCGAGGATTTTGTGCAGGAACTCCGGAGAGAAATTGAGGATCATGTATATCATTATAAAGGTTTCGGTCGGCGATCTGCACGCAGGCCACAGCCACTTGACTTATGGTCCAGTTCCCATTAAATTAATACGGCTTGATATCGCTGGCGTAGCTCAGTTGGAAGAGCAGGTGATTTGTAATCACCAGGTCGGGGGTTCAAATCCCTCCGCCAGCTTTAGTTGATTGAAAAATTAGTGGAGGGGTACCCAAGCGGCCAAAGGGGGCAGACTGTAAATCTGCTGGCACAGCCTTCGGAGGTTCGAATCCTCCCCCCTCCACTTTTAGGCGGGAGTAACTCAGTTTGGTAGAGTTCCAGCCTTCCAAGCTGGGTGTCACGGGTTCGAGTCCCGTCTCCCGCTTTAAGCCCACGTAGCTCAGGAGGCAGAGCACTTCCTTGGTAAGGAAGAGGTCCCCGGTTCAAATCCGGGTGTGGGCTCCAGGCAGAAAAACGTTAGTTAATTTTTATACAAACTTGAGATACGCAGGAA
>JAGGUL010000107.1 GCA_021158525.1 Candidatus Hydrothermota bacterium
ACCCCAACCACACCGCCAGTCCATCGTGCACATACGAAGCATTGTACACAACCTCTAACCCATCACTCCCATCTCCATTCTCTATCCCAACCGTAGCACTCGTCAGATCTCCGTCCATCGTGTTGTACTGATATAACATGTGCCCGTCTGGATACAATATCGCCTCAAAAGTATAGGAACCTGAGTTGTAATAGTGAGGTACCTCTTTCCACTCCACTATGAACCGGTTGTTATCCTCGTCGTAGTAATAATATACCTGACCACCCTGTGTGGGATTCAGATCGTCCCAGAAAGGACCTATGTAATCGTTGGGATCCTCCGGATCGGGTATCGGATCGTTCGAGTAATCGGCACCATCTATTCCGAAGGTCAGATACCCGTTCGAGGATATCTTCACGCTGTTCTTTGCCTCTCCATAGAAATTGAAGGTGAAAGGCAAAGATACAGTGAGGGAATCGTCATCGTCGAAATTCAAGGGCGTGCCAACTCCGCTTATCTCAACCCAATCGTACACAGGTCCACCTGGCTCGTCCGAATCTATCCACGTGTATCCATAATTGTCTGGTCCACCCTGTCCCTTCGCAGGCGATACGCCCCTTCCAGGATCAGGCTCTCCCTTCGCAGGCTCATAATGAGGCCTCACCCTCTTTATGACGGTCCTGTCTCCGACTACCTTCCTCAACAATATCTCTCCCACCTGCCACTCGGTATCCCTCACAGTGAAAAGAAGTGATGCCTCACCGACGTTCGATATCGTCATCCACAGGGTGTCAATTGTGTCTGGCGGCAACGTCACGTTGAGGGTCAGAGGGCTCACCTCTATGTCGGGATAGAGCCAGGGCTCCACAGATATGTCGTCCACATACCAACCCTCACGCGTTACAGCGCCATCCGATGTCAGGCGGAACCTTATCTTGATGACGCCGGAGAAATTTCTCAGGTCACGTTCTATCCTCACCCATCCGCCTGAAGAGCCGTTGAAGGGATCTCCCAGCTGCTGCCATGTGCTTCCTCCGTCGGCCGAGACCTCCACATAACCGTAATCATACCCTGTCTCAAGTTCGTAATAAGTCCAGAAAACGAGTTTTGATTCGGGATAGAGGGCTATGTCCTCAGAAAGGAGCCATGCATTCATGTTATCTGTATACTGCCAGCTTCCCTCCTGGCCGCAATACCAGCTGTGAGACGGCGAATTGGACCTGTGTTCCGTTATGTGCCACAGGTCATTTCCGCCGCCATGTGTCCAGTATCCCTGACCGCTCTCCACGTCATCGGAAAATCCTGGCTGTATGCCCACCACTGTGAAGAAAAATACAGGTTTTTCGTAGGAGCCGCCGTTAGCCTGGATATCTACCTGGAATTCCACGTGAGTGCCTGGAGACATGGATGGGTCGAGATAAACAAGGAAGGGCTGGCCCGAGTTGCTGCCGTAGCCGTCGGGGAAGGGACCTATATCCGAGAAAGGCTTGGTGCCTTCGATGACCGTTACGCCAGGGGTTGTGGAGGAGAGTATGCCCGTTACGTTCATCCCAGAATCAGCGGGGCACAGGTTTCTGAGGTTCAGGACAATCGTGATTGTGTCGCCGGGGTCGGGCAGCTCGCCGTTCAAATCACGGATCTGGGAGCCGTTGAAGGCGAGATAAAGCCCCGATGCCCTTGTCACGAAAAGGTCCATCGGTATGTTTTCTGCTACCTGTTGAGCGATAGTGGCGGAATCGGGCTGCCAGAAGGACTCTCCAACTTCCACCACAAAGGAATAAGCCCTGGGCTTTTCCGACTGTTCCCCGTACATCCAGTCATTGGCTTCGCCGTTAACCGGATACAGAAGCTGAGCCGGTCTGCCGTAAGTGTAGCCATTTGAGGCCCTCATTATCTGGGCCATCGCGACAAAGGCGTCCTCATCGGGGGTGGGCTGGTCCACGTACCCCCATGGGTAAATGATCATGTTGGAATAGCTGTGGTAGTTGATGACGATGGTGGGCTGAATGGAATCCACGAAATATCTCATCGCCTGATTTTCAGGCTCGGAAAAGGCCGAAGGCCCCCTGTAGGTCTGGTCACATGGATCAGGGCTGGAGCCCGTGTTGTCATACCCCCACATGTAACCGTAGTTCCTGTTGGGGTCAACGCCGTCGCAGTCATCAACATAGCCGTTATTATTGTTATCTCTGAGGTTTTTTCTCCAGTAACCATCACCTGACTCGTTGTAGACATAACCGTCGGGGTTCATTACTGGAAGGAGGTATATCTCCCTGTTATTCACGAGCCATGTAATATCGGGGTCGTTGCCGTAATTTTCGCAGAGGTATTTCGCAAATTCGATCGGGATGGTGCAGGATATGGGTTCCCTGGCATGGTGGACTCCGTCGATCAGGACCGAGGGCTCATCTTCGTCTAAGTCAGGATTGTCTGAGATTTTTATCGCCCAGATATCCCTGCCGAACCAGGACTGTCCTATTGAAAACTTGGCCGTCGTTATATCAGGATACTGCTGATGGATGCTGTCGAGCTGAGCCTGCATTTCGTCGTAGGTGTAGTAGGGGCCGAAGTTCACGAGAACGCCCTCTTTCTGCCATCTCTGCCACGTGGCCGAAAGGTCTTCGTCCAGTATCTCGTACCTGTAACCTTCGAGAATCTGCTTTTTGGATTGGGGAACCACGGCTTCGACGAACAGATGATGCGGTTCAACCCTCGCTATGTCGTCGATTCCTTTTTGAATCAACCCCTTTACCTCCTCGGGATTGTTTAGATGTATTCTCACCCACATGGGACCAGACACACCAATCCCAATGAGCGAGAGAAGCAGTATTACGCACACACTGCGCTTCATCTCGATCTCCTTTTTTGACACCCCAACGGGGTCTCCTGGTTTTTAAAGAGGTATATTAAACCGGAAGGAATGTTAAGCAGGAGATTATCGGACTCCTTTTATCTGGCATAAGATATATATATAAGCCTGTCGGCGCGTAAAATCAAGGTTAAGGTGAAATATTTTCCGCTCAGGAGCTTCTTTCTGCGAGGATGTGATTGGCGAGAGGCGTCCCGTGCTTTATCATATAAACTATATAAACTATGAAAAAGAGCTATCTCTTGCTGGCGTGGTTGTTGATCTCCTGTTCGAGGGGAGGCAGAGTCGATTACTTTCCCCTTCAGCTGGGGAATAGGTGGACTTATCAGCTTTACTCCATGCAAAAAGGCTGGAAAACGGCAAGGAGGTATGTGGACTCAAAGGCCGAGATAAAAGGGATGCAGGTTTACAGGCTGAAAAACACCTTTTTTCCCGATTACTTCCTCGTGTCGGATTCGGCAGGTGTCAGGGCCTACGGGGCGGACATGAAAAACCGCGGAAGGGACTTTTCGGACAATTCCATCGTGGTGTATTCGGAGCCCGATACCTGGCTTCTCTACCCCCTCGAAGTCGGGAAAAAGTGGGGAGGCAGTTATTATTTCGAGAAGGACCTCAAGAATGACGGGAAGTTGAGGACCGAAGTCAGGTATGATGTCTCCGTTCTCGACAGGGGAACTGTCCGGGCCGGCAAAAGGAAATACAGAAATTCATACAAAGTTCACTATCGAGAGATAATAACCCTGATGGTCGTCGATTCCAGTGATGTTCATGCCGATATAGATACTTCGGAATACACCGTCTGGTATGCCCCGAATGTGGGCCCCGTCGTCATAGAGGGCTTTGGTTATCTGGAGGATTTCACCCGGGGCAGTCCTGAACTCGAGAAGTTGAGGGATTCCCGCAGTCAGTAGGTGAGCGAGTAGAGAACTATATTTATTCCCATTTTAAAGGCGGCTTCCCTCTTTTCCGGCGGATCGTTGTGGTTGGGGGTCCAACCATCGGAAATGTTGGTGTTGTAAGTGTAGTAGACGACCATTCTGTCCCCTATAAAGATCCCATAGCCGTGGGGCGGTCCCGGTCTGTGTTCGTGGATTTTGGGGAGCCCTTTGGGGAAATCGTAGAATAGGTGGTAGATTGGGTGATCGAAGGGAAGCTCCACCAGTTCCCTGTCGGGAAAGACCTTTTTGATCTCCCTGCGGAAGCTTTCATCCATGCCGTAGTCATCGTCAGCATAGAGAAATCCGCCGTTCTCGAGGTATTCCCTGAGGTTTTTGGCTTCGTCCTCTGTCAGCCTGATGTTGCCGTGGCCGGTGAGGTAGAGGAAAGGATAGTTGAAGATCTCACGGCTGCCCACATCGACAACGGCCTGGTCTGGTGCCACCGCCACCCCGGCCCTTTTCCGAAGCTCTGCCGCGAGATTCGGAAGAACGTCAGGGTCATTGTACCAGTCTCCTCCCCCTCTATATTTCACCCTGGCAAGCTGAAAATCAGTGTCAGCTCCCGCCAGGATGCCCATAAACAGGATAAAAAGGCTAATCTTTCCCATGAGTGCTCCTCTCATCCTCGGCTCTCTCTATGGCCTGAATTAAGAGCTCTATGTTCTTGCGGTCCTCGAGCATCTCATAGAAATCTCTGTAATCCTTGAAGCTGAAGAGGCTCTGCACTATCGGCTCGAAGAAGACCATAACCTGGCTTGCCACGAAGGAAAGGGGTTTGGCGCTCTCCAGAACCACGATAGCAGGGACCGTAAGCCTCCACTGTACGACCCGTCTGGCTATTTTCTCTATGAGGAAGGTGTAGTCTTTGCCCTCATTCGCTTTTTCCCTGGATTTTTCCGAGAATTTCAACATTGCTCAGCCTCGCATCGCTGATAAGCCCTTTCCCCTTTAGGATTTTCCCCCTGCTGTGTATTTCCACAGGGCTTTCCGATAAGATCTTTTTTTCTCTCTCTTTCCACCTGAGCGATGTAGTATAAAGGGTATCACCCTCCTGGGTATACACCCTGACTTTCCCGAGGGCTTTCATGTCTCCTTTATCCTGAAATACGACCCCCGAATCGGCCCAGAGTTCCGAGGTCTTGTTGCCTTCTTCGTCATAGAAGTAGAGCACAAAGTCATAGACCCGGGCCGTGTCCTTGAATTCCTCGACCCTTCTCGCGAATAGCTCCCAGGATTTTTTGCCCAGGCGCGTTTCCGTTATCCTGACCCCTCTCAGGACTTCCTGTGATTCAGATTTTTCCTTTTCTCCTCTCTGGCCGCAGGCGAGGAACAGGAAAATAAGGGCGGGGAGGAAATACCTCATACCACTCTTGCTCTCATAAGGTCATGGAGATGAATGATGCCTATTGGGTGTCTCTCGTCATCCACCACGATCAGGGCCGTTATTCCATACTGTTCCATCCTTTGAGCCGCCGTGGTGGCCAGCTCTTCCTTGGTTATCACTTTCGGGTTTTTATTCATCACGTCGACGGCCTTGAACCTGAATATGTCGCTTTCCCTTTCGAGAAGGCGTCGGAGGTCTCCGTCGGTTATCACCCCAACCACTTTTCTTCCATCATCTACCACGCTCGTGATGCCCCTTTTGGCCGTCATTTCCAGGATCACCTGTTTCATATCTGCGTCAGTTCCCACAACAGGGACGTATTTTTCGCCGGTGAGCATCATGTCTTCCACCTTGAGCCAGAACCTCTTGCCTATAAATCCGCCGGGGTGGAGGGCTGCGAAATCCTCGAGCCTGAAGTTTTTCTCGAAAAGCAGGACCACGGAGAGGGCGTCTCCCAGCGCCATGGTGGCAGTTGTGGACACGGTTGGAGCCAGATCGTAAGGACAGGCCTCCTTGTCGACCTTAACTTCCAGGACGACATCGGAATTGCGGGCGAGCTCGGAGTTCCTGTTAGCGGTTATCGCTATAATGGGGAGATTCCAGCGTTTCAAAAGGGGGATAAGGAGATGGAACTCATCGGATTCGCCGCTTTTGGAAATGGCGAGGACGACATCATCCCTGGAGACTATTCCCAGATCTCCGTGAAGCGATTCCGTGGGATGGAGATATATGGCGGGAGTACCGGTGCTCGTGAGAGTTGCGGCTATTTTTTTCGCCACTATTCCAGATTTTCCCAGGCCGGTGACGATCACTCTGCCCTTCTTGGAAAGGATAAGGCGAACTGCCCTGATGAAATCCTCCCCGAGGCCATCTATTATGGCCTGGATGCCTTCTTTTTCCTTTTGAAGCACGTCGCGGGCGATCGCCAGGATCTTTTCTTCCTTCATCGTCCCCTCAGCTTGAAAACCGAGATTTTCTTGTAAAGAGGGCCCTCGGGCCGAAGGATGCTCTCATAGAGGACGACCTCATTGATCCTGAAGGATTTCCCCTTTACCTCGTCCAGATCCAGATCATCGAGGGTTACCCTTTCCCTGGAATACCTTTTGGCCCGTGCCAGCGTGAGGTGGGGGGTGAATTCCCTGTCCTCCCTGTCAAAACCGATTTTCAGGAGTTCTTTCTCTATTCTCTCCTGGAGCTTTTTGATCTCATCGAGATCACCCTCTATACCGAGCCAGAATACCCTGAGAGCTCCTCTTTTCGGGAATGTGCCGAACTCTGAAGTAGTCAGATTGAAGGGAGCCTCGGCGCGCGTTATCATGTCGAGAACACGCTTGACTTTCTCTATTTTTTCCCTTTCTACCTCTCCGAGAAATTTAAGCGTAATGTGGAGATTTTCTTCCTCTACCCATTTCAAATCCCTGTGGGATTTTCGGGCCCTTTCTGTGGCCCGCATGACCTCTTTTTTCACCATTTCGGGGATATCAACGGCTATGAAGCACCTCATTTTTAGATTTTAATAATTGACCAGAGCCTTGTCAATCCGATGGATTTGCATTTAAACTAAAGGGATGAAAACAGTTATCGTAATCCCTGCGCGTTATGGGTCTTCCAGGCTCAAGGCAAAGCCCCTCAGGGAGATCGCCGGTAAGCCCCTGATACAGTGGGTCTTTGAGGGAGCGACGGACAGCAGGTTGGCGGAAGAAGTCCTCGTTGCCACCGATGACGAGAGGGTGAGGGAGGTCGTGGAAAGTTTTGGCGGGAGGGTTGTTATGACCCCCGATGATGTGCCGTCGGGGACCGATAGGGTTTACAGGGCTGTCGAGGGGACAGATTTCGACCTGGTGGTCAATCTCCAGGGCGACGAGCCCCTGGTAACGGGCTCTCTCCTTGACGCTGTAATTGAGGAACTTCGGATGGGCGAGAAAATGGTGACGTGTGCCTATCACCCTGAAAATATCGACGAGATAGGCGATCCCAACAGGGTCAAAGTTGTCCTCGACGAAAACGGCTATGCTCTTTATTTCTCACGGTCGCCTATCCCCTTCGTGAGGAGCGGGAGGCTGAGGCCCGATGACTTTCTGATACACGGCGGGATATACGGTTTCCGAAGGGACGTCCTCGAGGAATTCGTCAGGATGGGCGAGGGAAGACTGGAGGCGCTCGAGGGCCTGGAGCAGCTACGGGCCCTGGAGAGGGGCATCAGAATAAAGGTCATGCTCTCGGAAGTGCCGCTATATCCAGTCGACACTCCCTCTGATCTCATCAGGGTCGAGGGAGTTATAAAGCTCAAAAATGGATTCTCTGAAAGGAGAGGTCGTTAAGAGGGCGCTGAGGCTCGGGCTTATCTGGAAGCCCGGCCTTCTTTCAGAATTGATCCGGAAGGAACCGGAACTGGAGAGAGAGCTCAACGAGTTAGAGCGGGAATTCAAAGAAGCCTGTGAGAGGGGGGATAGGCAAGAATGCATAGAGATACTCGATATGTGGGAGAGAATCCTCCTGCGGGCCTTGGGGAAGCGCGGGAAGGATGTTGATTGAGTTTTTGTTCGGGGAGCGAATAATGCCCGGGCGCATAGCTTCTTGTGGAGGAGCAGAAGTTGTTGTAAAATAAAGGCGAGGGAAGTTTCATGATAAAGGGCCTTTTGTGGGCTCTGAGAGAATGGTGGTTTAGGCAGATGTCGATATTGGAGGAGTTATTTAAGACCAATAAAAGGGGGTAAAATGGCTACCGTTCTTGTCGGAAATCTGATAGAAAAATTGATGTCAAACCGGGCGAGGGAGGCGATCCTCGTCCCGGGAGCGCCGCCCACCCTCAGAAGGGGCAAAGAATTCATACCCATTTCCGCTGAGAAATTGACCCCCGACGATGTGAGGCAGGTACTGATCAACCTGCGGGCGAGATCGGTCCGCATAAATTCTCCCCTTGAGGAAGCCGGTCATTTTTCCTTCGGCGTTTCCGGAGTGGGTCGGTTCAGGGTCAGCTACGTCACACAGAGAGGTTCCTATGCCGTGTTCCTGCACGTGGTGGAGGAAAAGACTCCCTCGCTGTGGGATCTTGTCCCCGACGATGACGTGAGGTCAGTGCTGCAGGAGGTTCAGAACCTCCAGAACGGCCTTATCTTCATCACCGGCCCTTACACGATCTGCAACACCGATCTGGCCGGAGCTCTCCTCCTCGAGATCCTCACCAACAGGGCAGCCGTTATCTATACTCTGGAACAGCCCCAGGCTTATTCGCTGAGGCACAATCGCTCTATCGTCGTCCAGAGAGAGGTGGGCTCAGATGTTCCCGATTTCGCCGAGGGAATAGCCGATGCCCTGAGGATAGCAGCCGATGTCATTTACATCGGGGATATCCCGGATACCAAAACGGCCGAGGCAGCACTGAGAGCGGTGGAGTCGGGCAGGCTCATAATAATAACCTATCCCTCGGGCGGAATAGTAGCCGGGCTTATTTCGCTGGAGAGGTATTTCGCAGATCCCATAACTATGCGTCAGAGTCTCGCTCACACCCTGTACGGGATCTTCTCGCCTTCGCCGCTTACGACCGGAGAAAGCCCCGCCCTGGCGATGGAGTGGCTCCTCAGAGACGACGAGATCACGAGGATAATAGAGGACGGCAACTTCACCGAGATGGAGAAGAGAATCAAAACCACGAGCAGATTAACGGCCTGATCTCTCGTCGAGCTGGGATTGGACGAAAGACCTCTCCTCCTCCTTGGTGCGGATTTTCCCCTGAAGGCGTAGTATTTCGATTTTTTTGAGAATCTCGCCGATTTTCCTGCCAGTAAAACCCATCTCAATCAGTTCCCTGGCGCTTATCTGGGGAGTAGCTTTTTTCTTTCTTTCAAGGTAATCGAGGATGAAATCGCGGAGAGCCGGCCGGAAAGCGGCGAGAACCAGAAGGGCTTCCTCGGCACTCTTCCCGTGTTTCAGGTGGAATTCCCCGGGATCCATCTCTATTTCTTCATCCCGAAGCCCGAGGAAATCGAGGAGAGCCTTTTTCTCGGGTTTCCCAAGAGGCAGGCTATGCACAAATTCAAGGACCCCGGGGCCTTCAGGGAGGAAAAGGGCGAAGAACAGGATCCAGTCCTCCTCTTTTCTCTCCGCGAGCAACCCGTCGAGATCTTTGAGCTCCTTGAGGGCAGGCTTTCGGTGTTCCCAGGGGAAAAGGCCCCTCGCTTCGGCCTCGTGAAAGAACTCCGCTCGTCTTTCCTCCGCCGATCCTCTCCTGAGCTCGTTCTCTATCCTTGGAAAAGAGAGCAGCCTCACGTATTTTCTTGCCAGGTCGAACTCACGCTCCGTCAGGGAATCATAAGAGAAATTGAACCTGAGGGAGTATCTGATGGCCCTGTAGGCTCTGGTCGGATCGTCCCTGAAACTACCCTCCTTGAGGACCCTTATCCTGCCTCTTTGGAGGTCCTCGAGACCGCCCGTCGGGTCTATAAGTTCCCCGAAATTTGTTCTCTTCAGGGAAATCGCCATGGCGTTGATGCTGAAGTCACGCCTCCAGAGGTCTTCCTCTATGGATTCCGCCGGCTCGACCTCAGGGAGGACTGCCGGGCAGGGATACCTCTCCCTGCGCGCCCTTGCCAGGTCGAGGACCCTTCCGTCGGGAAACAGGAATTTCGCCGTCATGAACTCAGAGAACCGAAAGTCGACCGGGCCCAATTCCCTTATGGGCTCGACGAATTTCCTCACGTCCTTGAGAACAACGATGTCGATATCGGGGCTTCTTTTCCCGAGAAAGAGATCCCGTGGGTATCCTCCCACCACGTAAGCCTCTCTTTCTCCGAGAAGATCGGAAAGGCGTTTCAGGAAAGGATCATTCTTGAGGCGATCGGCGAGATTCACTCAAGCGGTTCCAGAAGAAACAATACCTGTCCGTATTCCACGGGCTGGGCATTTTCGACGAGGATCTCGACCACCTTTCCGTTGATGTCCGATTCTATTTCGTTCATAACCTTCATGGCCTCGACGATGCACAGTACCTGGCCCTTTTTGACCACGTCCCCGACCTGAACGAAGGGATCGGCGTCGGGGGCGGGAGCCCTGTAAAAGGTCCCGACGATGGGAGATTTAATGGGGTGGAGGTTCCTCTTCTCCTCTTCCTGTTTCACCGGGGTCTTTTCCTGAGGAGCGCTTTCCCGTTTCGGCGCGGGTACGGTCTGCGGCACTGGAACTACATCTCCGGGCCTCACCTTGACTATCCTGACCCGCGTGAAGAGGTCGCTGACCTCTATCTCCGCGAGGCCGTTTTCCTCCAGTATTTTTATGAGTTCTTTGATTTTTTCGAGTTTCACTCCTTGACCCTCTCCAGATATTTTCCGGTCCTCGTGTCGACCCTCACCTTGTCCCCGATCTGGACGAAGAGAGGAACCTGAACGACGAGCCCCGTCTCCAGCTTGGCGGGCTTTGACCCGCCCGATGCCGTGTCGCCCTTGAGGCCGGGATCGGTCTCCACAACTTCGAGTACCACCGAATTGGGCAGCTCGATGCCGAGGGGGCTTCCGTCAATGTAAAGGATCGTGACTTCGAGGCCCTCTTTCAGGTAAGGCAGGATGTCCTTGAGCTGGTCTTCGGGGAAAATGTGTTCTTCGTACGTCTCTATGTCGTAGAAAACGTAGTTGTCGCCGGTTGTGTAGGAGAAGGCGGCAGCTCTCCGTTCCACTCTGACTTCTTCCACAGTATCTGTGTCTCTGAGGCTTATCTCCCTCACCTGTCCTGTCCTCATGTTTTTGAGCTTTGTCCTTATCGTGGCACCACCCCTCCCCATGTGTATGTGCTGAAAGTCCACCACCAGGTAAATTTCCCCGTCGAGTTTTATAGCCATCCCTGTCCTGATGTCGGGCATGTGCAACCTCCTTTAAACCTTGATCAATTCCTTGCTGGACGCCGTCAGTATCCGCGGCCCATCTTTTTGAAGCACCACCATGTCTTCGATTCTCACCCCTCCGAAACCCGGAAGGTAGATCCCGGGCTCAACAGTAAAGACCGTGTTTTCATTGAGGATTTCTTCGGAGCTCTCCGCCACCCTGGGCAGTTCATGCACATCTATTCCCACTCCGTGGCCGAGCCCGTGGCCGAACTGTTCTCCATATCCCCGATCTTTGATGTAATTCCTGGCGATACCGTCGAGGTCAGAGGCCTTCATTCCTATCCTGGCTCTCTCTTCAGCAAGGGTCTGGGCCTTCAGGGTGATCTCATATATCTCCAGGAATTTCGGATCGGGCGAGTTCCCTATCCAGATCGTGCGGGTCATGTCGGAGTTGTAACCGTCGAGTCTGGCTCCGAAGTCTATCACCACCATGGTTTCCGTCCCCAGTTTGACGGGGCGGGGCTTGGCGTGAGGGAGGGCAGAGTGTGGGCCGGAAGCGACTATAGTTGAAAAAGCGAATCCCTCAGCGCCGTGTCTTTTCATCCTGTATTCGATCTCAGCGGCGAGCTCCAGTTCGGTCATCTCGGGATTTATGATCTCGAGCACCTCGGAGAAAACGGCATCGGTTATTTTCTGTGCCCTTTCGATCTTCTCGATCTCCTCGGGGGTCTTGCGAGAGCGCAGCTCCATGATGTAATCGGAGAGGGGAACGAGCTCGCGATCGTCCAGGAGTTTCTTCAGTTCCTCGTAAAAACTGTAGGTCGTGTACCTCGATTCGAAACCCACCCTCTTTGCGTTCCCGATGAAGGCAGTCGATTCTTCCAGTAGTTTTTTCCCGATGTGGATTTCAAATTCGCTCGAGACTTCCTGAGCCGACTGTTCCTTATATCGAAAATCTGTGAAAAAATGCGCATCTTTCTCGGAGATCAAAAGCAGAGCAGCGGAACCGGAAAAGCCCGAAAGATACCTGATGCTGGAGCGATTGGTGACGTACATGGAGTCCACTTTCTCCGCGGCCATAAAAGTCCTTAACTTCTCAAGTCTATCGTTCATCAGGTTTTTCCTCCTTGAAGCCCTGTTTCCAGACCCAGATGTTCTTTCTGTCCATGTCCTCTATGGAGCGGAAGAGCAGTCTTATCTCTTCGGTGGCGCCGGCGAGGTGAACGGCCTTTCCAGTCCGCTCCCTGAGCTCTTCGAGTTTTATCTCGATGTCAAAAGCCCAGGGATAGAGGAAATAGACCTTGCGGTAGTGGAAGAAGGCCTCTTTGAAGTCGCCCTTTTCCTCGAGAAGCTGGGCAAGTCTGTAGGCAGAGGGGAAATCATAGGGCTCCAGCCTCAAGGCCTCCCTGAAGGCGGCCAGAGCCTCACTTTTTCTCGATAGCTTGAGGAGTATCTCCCCCCTGAGATGATGGGCAAAAGGTTGCTCCCTGTTGCGCGTTATTGCCTCATCAACGGTCTTTAACGCCTGCTCATATTTTCCCTCTCCAAGGAGAATGGATGCCTTCTTGAGGAGAGGAACAAACTTTTCCCTGTTCTGCCCCATTGCTCTCAAAGATATGCCAAATTTTTTGCCCTGTCAAGACAGAGCTGACAGGACCTGGATGAGGCTGGTGCGTGTATACTGCCTCCGGGGGCGGGGCTCGCGCGCGAGCCCCGCCCCCTCTCATCTTTTCACCTCACTTTCAGGAGCCTTGCGGCCGCTCTATTCCCTTTGACTGCGAAATAGAGACCGGGAGGAAGGGCGTCATAGGGTGCCCCCATCCTCCTTCCGGCAGCGTCGAAGAGCCTTGCTCCCTCCTTTATGGGGAGGATATTTCCGCTCGCCATGTGGGCACGGGGTTCTATTCTGGACGCTGAGAGCCTTTCATCCTCCAGCCTCGGCGGAAGAGTGAAACTATTTCTCTCGTCGTGATCTTCCTGGAGCCAGTCTCCCCGCGGTGGAAGCTCTGAGATCCCGTAGGCAAAGAGGATTCCGTTTGGGCTCAGGGCGACCATGTCGGCCCTCTTGTCCCCATCTATGTCGGCTATGGCTGGAGTTAGCGACCTGTTGTTGCACGGGCACTGGGTCAGGACGAGGGGCCAGCCCATTTCTATTTTGCCGTTCATGTCGAAGGCGTAGACCCGCACCTTGCTGTCGCTTCCACAGAACTGCACTATGATCGAGCTATTTCCATCCCTTTGGAGTTTCGCGATGAGTGCTTCCCCCGGAAATCCCGTGCTGCCGAAGATCGGATCACCGGAGTTAAGGGGCGTCCCATCGGCCCTGGCGGCGTATACAATTCCGTTCATGATGTCCGTGGCTGTCATTATGACCTCAGGCTCACCGTCTCCGTCGAGGTCGCCGGCCGATAGACCACAGGGAACGAAAAACAGCGATGAGATGCCTGTCCTTAAGGGCCAACCGGGGATCTGCGTTCCTTCGCGGTCCAGGGCCTCGAGGGTGAGCTGGCCCTCTGATTCTCCGAGGAGCAGGATTTCGGACTTAAGGTCGCCGTTTAAATCGACCAGGATGCCCTTGAAGATCGTGTCGAGTTCCGGGCTGAATTCCCTCAGTATATTTCCGTTCAGGTCCACGATCCTGATAGGGTCGGTCAGGATGATGAGTTCGAGGGCGGGGTCTCCCAGTATGTCGGCAGTGAGGATGTCTCCGCCGAGAAGGCCGGGGTTTCCGTTGTGGGGTAGCATGATTTCGCCGTTGCCCTCGATCACGTGAGGCCCGAAGGATGACGGAGCGATGAGCTCGTCGAGGCCATCCCCGTCTACATCTATGAGAGAGGGGACACCGAGCCTTGTCCTCAGAGTGACCCATCCGATGGTCACGGGCCAGCCGGAGAGGAGATCTCCTCGCGTGTCAAAAAGGTAAGTCCTGATGGAATCATCGAGCCAGTAAGCTCGGCCCACGGCGATCTCGAGGAATTTTCCGGGCCGGGCATTTCCCACGGCTGCCCTTGAGTTGAATATGGCTCCCTGCATGCTCGGCCACCCGTCCATCATCACGCCGCTCCCGTCTATCGCCCAGAGGCCTCCGGCGGCGACGATTATCTCGCATTTGCCATCGCCGTCCAGATCTGCAGTCACAGGCGAATAGACGAAGCCTCCGTTCAGGTGGAGCGGGAATCCCGTTTTGGGAGAGGGAAGAAAACAGATGATCAGGGCAAGGGACAGTCCCCATCCCATTGCCACCCACCTCCTTTTGGTTTTAAGGATTTACCTCCCCAGAATCTCCATGGCCGCGAGCGCCGTGTTGCGGTGGATCTCGACCACCTCGTCGAGGGGATTTGTATAGCCGCCGCCAAGGGTGATGGCGACGGGAACCGAGCGCTCGGCGGCGTAACTGTAAACCAGCTCGTCCCTTTTCCTCAAGCCCTCCTTAGAAAGCCTCAACTGACCAAGGGGATCGCCCCTGTAAGGGTCAGCTCCGGCCTGGTAAACTATGATCTCAGGTTCGATCCTGTCGAAGGCTATCTCAAGCCCTTCCCTCAGTTTTTCCAGATATTCCTCATCGCCGACCCCCGCATCGAGACCTATGTCCAGGTCACCGGGCTCCTTGGGATAGGGATATAGAAGCTCCTGATGGATCGAGAAAGTGAATACGTCGGGATCTCCCCGGAAAATGAAAGCGGTGCCGTTCCCCTGGTGCAGGTCACAGTCGACGATGAGGGCCTTTTTAATTCTTTTCTCGGCTTTGAGTTTTTTAACGGCGTAAGCGATGTCGTTTATGTAACAGAATCCCTCGGCGTGGTCAGGGTAGGCATGGTGAAATCCTCCCCCTATGTTCATGCTCCATCCCTCTTCGAGCGCTATCTGAGCCGCTTTATGCGTTCCACCGGCCATGTAGATGAAGCCCTCCACCACCGTGGGGTTCAGGGGAGCCTCCGACAGCGACGTCCTCCAGGTCCAGCGCAGGTTGATGAAGTCTTCCAGGTACTCCCTCTCGTGGACCAGCGTGAGGTCGTCGAGAGCAGGCCTTTCGGTTTCGACGAAATAGCCTTCGTCGGCGAGGTCCTGCAGGAGGCGCTTCCTCAAGAGCTCGTACTTCTCAACGGGGAAGATGTGTCCCTCCAGGTCAATCAGGTATTTTTCCGAGAAAACGAATTTCATCAGCGGCTTTCCAGCAGGGTTTTAAAATAGGCCTCTATAAGCTTTCTCATCTTTGCTGGAATTTTCTCCCTGCGGGCTTCGAGAAGGGCCCTTCTGAGCCTCTCCCTTTCCTGGAGTTCCTTTATGGGGCCGGGATTTCTGGCGATGAATTCCTTCCCGGGCTTCGACTCTCTCTTTCTCGTGAACTCGCGTTTTCTTATGGATCTCTGGGCTTCGAGAAGGCGGGTCAGGAGCTTCTGCTGTTCCTGAAGCAGCTTTTCATCTATTTTTTTCTCCTGCATTTTCTTTGCTATGTCGGCGGCTTGCCTCGCAGCCTCTTCCAGTGCCCTGAGAAGGCCCTCTTCGTTTAGGCTGCTCGAGAGCTCCTGGAGCGACTGGCTTATGGCCTTCTGACGTGCGGCGAGCTGGGCGAGTTGTTCCTGTGTGGGCTGCGGAACGGGCGTCGGAAGGGGGATCAGCGATTGGGTCCCCTGGTTTATCGATGCCTGCTGCTGTGCCATCTGAGCCAGCGACTTCATGGCTTCCTGGAGGCCGGTGGATGAACAGGAGCTGTTCATGCAGCTCTGGGTGTTGTACATTTCGACGACAGCGCGGTTGAGGCTCTCGAGGGCTCGCATCGCTGCGCGTCGCCCCTCGCCAACCCTGTTGTTCTCACAGGATTCCTTCGCCTTGAGCATCTCGTTCCGAGCCTTTGATAGAAGGCCCGCTATGCGAGGGGAGGCGAAAAGAGTCTGTTTCATCAGGTCCATGTATTCTTTTACCGTCTTTTCGACGGCCCGCCTTAGTCCCTCTTCCCTGACGGCGAGCTCACGGGGGTCGAGCTTCTCCCAGTTGCTCAGGACCTCCTCCTGCCTCTTCGAGGTGAAGATGGAGGATTCCCTGATCTTTTTGATGGCCTCGGTCAGGCGGGCCATCCTCATGGAGGTCATGTTCATGTGGAGGGCCAGGAGGTTCTGGCTCATTTTCTTGAGCCCCTTTCTGACTTTTTCCATCTTCTTCATGGCGCTCATCTTGTTTCCGCCCTGCATCTCAGCGGAGGCCTGTTCGGCGAGCTTTTCGAGCTGTTGGAGTTGTTCGGCCGAGAGCGCGAGGCTTTCGGCGAAGGCAGAGTCGGCCGACTGGGCGAGAGATTTCTGCAGTTCTTCGAGCCCCTTCCTGAATTCCTCCATTTCGTTCTTGAGCCCCTTCTCTTTTCTGGCGGTTTCTTTTAGCTCCTCTTTTGACTTCGGCTTTGCCTCCTCCTCTATGTTTTTCTGTTTTTCGGCGAGCCTCTCGGCCATTTCCGAGAGGCGGAGTAGCTCCGATTCTTCCTTGAACCTCTTCAGTATGTTGGACATCCTTTCAAGGTTTTCCATCATCATTTCCTGGTTGAGTTTCAGCTCGCTCAGGGCTTTCTGTATTTCACGGGGATTCAGCTTGTTGAGGGCCTCCTCCAGCTTTTTCAGCGCTTCCCGCATTTCCTCGGTCATGACCTCCTCAAAAAGCTGGCGGACCTCCTGAATCTTTTCGAGTATTTCAGGCGAGAGGCTCGGGCTCGATGCTATCTTTTCCATGAGCTGGTCCAGTTCGGAGAGTTTGTTTTCGAGCTCTTTTATGGTTTCTTTCTGGCTCTCGAGAAGCCTCTTGAGTTCTTCTTTTTTGCTCCAGTCTATATTTTTTTCCTCTTTGAGGAGCCTTTCCATCTCCTCCATCTTCTTTTTGAGCTCCGATGCCTTTTTCCTCAGCTGGCCGGCTGTTTTCTCGCCCTGGGCAGAGGCCCTTTCGGCTTCGGCGTAGATCTCTTCCATGGTGGGCACGCGTATTATCAGGGGGGAACTGAGAGTTCGCTGGCCCTTGCTGTCGATGCCCTCGAGATAGAACTCGATCTCGTCTCCGGGGAGGAGCAGGACTTTGCTGAAGTCCATGATAAACGAGAAAGTGTCGAGGAGAGCTCCGCCTTCATATCTTTTGACTGTGAACCTGAGGGTGTCTTTCTCGAAGATCCTTATGCCGCGGGCCTCCTTCAGGCCGAAGTCGTCCTCGAGATAGCCCATAATGGGCACTCTCATGTCTTCTCCCAGGTTGAATTCACCTCTCGGCTCGAGTATGGCCACATAAGGAGGTTCGTCCTTCACGGCGTCGAGGAAAACATCTCCGGCACAGTAGGTCTTGAGGCCCTTTCTGAAAGCGAGGAAGCGCAGCTTTCCGCCCTCTTTCAATCTGAAGGAGAACTTGAATTCGCCGCTTCCTTTCCTGACAGGCCTTCTGCCGCCGGGGTACTCGGCGAAAAGGGAATCGGCGTTCAGGACCTTCCCCTCGAAGGTTATCCGGGTTCCCTCCACGGCCATGAGATATTGAGGATCTTCGATCCTTTCGCTCTTCATGCCCGTATAGTCCGGGTAATCGAGAAGAGCGACGGCCTTTTCCACGAAGGGCCTCTTTACCACTTCGACACTGTGGGCCGGGCTCTTCGCCCCTTCCGTCTCGATCACGTAGCGGTGAAGCCCAGGATCGAGCCTTAACTTGAAGGAATAAAGGTTCCTCCTCACTTTCTGGCCCTCGAGCCTCAGGTTTCGGTCCAGGATGAGCACCGGCATTCCGGTTGTGCCCAGGAGTTCAGCCCTCACTACGAAAGTTGAATCCTCGAAGAGGAGGGCGTCTCCCGGATGGACTGCTATATAGGAAGTCGGCGAGAGGGCGTACATCCTTTGAATGTACCTGTCGGTCAGGCCGAGGAGTGAAGCTCCGAAAAGGAGGAAGCCGAGCCCGAGGGCTCTCAGGCAGTTGAAGTCGAATTTTACCGCCCTTCCAGGTGAGATGTCCCTGATTTTCCTCCTCACATCCTCTTCTAGAAGCTCCAGGAGATAGGGGGAATATCCGTTCTTCTCCTTATCCCGAAGCTCCAGATAGCTGAGGAGCGATTCCTCCAGCTCGGGGAATTCCCTCTCGATGAGCCGCGCGAGATAGAGGTCACTCCTGGACCGGCTGAGCCTCCGATAGAGGATGGCGATAAGCGGCAGGGCCGAGAGGGGCATGATTTCCAGGGCAAGCCCCGTCAGCGGATAGAGAGCCAGAAGCAGGGCAGCCAGAGCTAAAGACGATATAATTCCTTCTATAAGGCCGAGGTAAAGGCACTTCCTCCTCGCCTTACCCAGGATTTTTCCGACGTCCATTATGTTTTCACCCAGTGAATATAATGCCCCCGTCTCTGCGTTTTATCAATCCCCGTAAAGATATTCGCCCACCTCTTCCTCTTCCTCCTCGGCGAGGGGCTCGAATCTCATTATCTCCTTGAGAAATGCCAGCTTCACTCTCCCTATGGGACCGTTTCTCTGTTTCCCTATGATTATCTCGGCGATCCCCTCGTCCTCGGTGTCGGGATTATAGACCTCGTCCCTGTAAATGAAAAGGACGGTGTCTGCATCCTGCTCGATGGCTCCCGATTCTCTCAGGTCTGAGAGCTGTGGGCGCCTGTCATGGCGCTGTTCGACTGCCCTGGAGAGCTGTGAAAGCGCCATTATGGGGACGTTGAGCTCCTTGGCCAGGGCCTTCAGGGACCTCGACAGGGCCGATATCTCCTGCTGCCTGTTTTCGGCCTTTTTGGGCCCCTGCATGAGCTGCAGGTAGTCCACCACTATGAACCTCACGCCCTTTTCCTTGACGACCCTTCGCGCCTTTGCCCTCAATTCCAGAATGGGTATGGCGGGGGTGTCGTCTATGTAAATGGGCGCTTTTTGTAATTTATCCGCAGCCTGGGTAAGTCTTGGCACATCTTTTTTGCTTATGTACCCCGTTCTCATCTTCTGAAAGGGTACGCGGGCCTCCATGCAGAGGAGCCTTTGGATCAGCTGTTCTTTTGACATCTCGAGGCTGAAAATCGCGCAGGGGACGTCCTCGTCCACCCCGAGATGCCTCAGGATGTTGAGGGCAAAACTCGTCTTGCCCATGGAGGGACGAGAGGCGAGAACCACGAGGTCACCTCTCTGGAATCCCGCTGTCATCCTGTCGAGGTCCCTGTAACCCGAAGGCACTCCTGTGATCAGGTTTTTGTTCAGCATCAGTTCGTTTATCTCGCTGAACACATCTTTTACGAGGGCTCCGACGCTCTCGAAGTCCTGTTTGAGCCGCCTCTCCCTTATGGTGAGGATGAGATGCTCAGCCAGGTCTATAAGCGCGTCGGCCGGCATCGTCTCCTTGTATGCTTCATCGAGGATCCTGGTGGCCACGTCGATCAGCTTCCTGAAGGCCGACTTCTCGAGGACGATCTCGATGTGCTGGTCTATCAGGGCGGGAGTGATGGAGGATTCGACGAGCTCGGCCAGATATTCCATTCCTCCGATCGATTCGAGCTCGCCCCGCTTCTTGAGTTCCTCTTTGACGGTGAGCACGTCCACCGCTTCCTTCTCGTTGAAGAGATGCTCCATCGCCGCGAATATCTTCCGGTGAGCGTCGATGTAGAAATCCTCGGCTTTAAGCAGGCTGAAAGCCTTGTAGAGAGAGTTAGGCTGGAGCATCATGGCCCCCAGGACGCTCATCTCGGCATCCTGGGAATAGGGGATTTTCTTTACTTCTTTTTCCTGAACCCCTGGCTCCATGCTACTTGAAGGGTGTTGAAATCACGAAGACCTTGTTTATGGTCTCCTCCTGCCCATCGTTCCTGAGGGCTTTGAGCTGAAGGATGTAGAGACCTATGGGAACTTTGTTTCCGTTTTTGTCCAGGCCCTTCCACAGATAGGTGAAAGAACCGGAGCGAGAATCGGCGAGCCTGGCTATCTCTCTTCCCTCTGTATCGAGCACCTTAAGCGTAAACCTCGTAGTGGCGGGTCCCTGGACTTCTATTCTCAGGACCTCGCCGATGTCGGGCGCGAAGACGTTCGGCGAGATGGAAAGTTCGACGGCCTCCCGAGGGGGCGTTGTGACGATCTCTATGTCACCGGGAATTCGAGGTAGCAGCTGATATCCGGAGTTGTAAGGTTCCTCTTGGTCGTATTGGCCGACGATGCCCTGGACGTTCACTATGTCGCCTACCTGGATGGAGGAGAGGTCTATTCCCGTTTCGGGGTATACATAAACGGCTATCGGCGCCTGGCCGTTCCAGATATAGAAATTTTTCCCTGTACCCGCCTGAGACGGAGGAGCTGCCACTTCCGCCTCTTTCACATAGACGTAGAGGCCCTCCAGGTCCTCGCGAAGAGCCTCCGACACCCTGAGGGTCTCAGGCGCGGGGACTTCGTATTGCTCGAAGAGAACCTGCAGGTTCCCTGGACTGGACGGTGTGATCTCAGTAGTACCATTATATTCGGTGACGGTTCCCATAACGAGCACGAGCTGGCCGATGTTGAAGGGTCCGACAAGGGAATTGTAGAAAATGTTCACACCGCCGGAACGGTCCTGAATCCAGAAGCTCGTTTTCCCTTCGGGAGAGAAGACCTCCGAAGGGCCGGTAACCACCCCCGCTATCCTGACGCTCTTTCCCGTCATAGCGGAGTTGAACCCGTCGGGTCCGGGAGCCTGAACCATGGCGATGGGGTAGACCACATAGACAGTCGGCTGTTCGAAAATGGCCTGCATCACGCCGGCCGAGTCCAGAGACGTCTTTATCTCGAAAACCAGGCTGCATGGTTCTTCTGGTCTCAGGAAATCGCTCAACGTGATGGTGTCTTCGAGCAGTTTCACGCTGTAGAAATAGTAGGTGTTGCCTATCACTGTGTCGGGCCCTATAGCACCTGTAAGGTCGCCGCTTAGCATCAGCTTCGTGCTGTCACCGAGCTCTTCCGGCAGAGTGAGGGAGAAGGTTCTAATCGTATCGGCCCAGGACCTCAGCACTATTTTAATCTCTTCGATGGGATCGCTATAACGTCCCGATGTGTCTTCTATAAATATGTAAGGCGGAAGGGTGTAAGCTATGCCGCTGCCGTTGCCTTTGAACCTGAGGTCATAGGGTCCTCTCGGGACAACCCGATAGAGGGAGTCCCTCTGGTCTATCACCCCAAACAGGTCAAAGGTGCCCTCGGGGATCGTCCTGTAGCCGAGATCGGAAGACGGATCTATGTAGACAGCAAATGAAGCCGTGGAATCGTGGGCCGTGAGGGTGTCCTCATAGGGCAGGGTCGTCGCGGATGTCCAGACGTTTCTTATCATGACGAATTTACCCTCCAGGAACTCCGCGGTATCGGAATGCAGTATGGAGCCCGTGATCGTGAGCGTGTCTATGACCGAGGGCTCGCGTCTTTCAACGACGGGGTCCTGCAATTCAGCAAGGCCTCTGTAAGGGCTGAAGGTTCCCTTGACCCAGATCATGTCGCCTATGGAATAAAGGCCATCGGGCGCAAAGAGAACGATACCTCCTGTGGAGTCCTGGATGAATACTTTGGGGTCCAGATCTGCTGTCACTACACCTCTCACCCTGGTTCCGCTTCGCCCGCTGAGCAGATCGGGGATCTCGTGGAAGAGCCTGAGGGGATAGGTGGAGTCCTCCCTTAGAATGAAGAAATAGGGAGGAGAGGCTATATCGTCCGGAGAGCCCCCTTCGCCGGCTGTCCTCACGGTGAGGGAACATGCTCCAGGGCTTCCCACGGCCTGAACACCGAACAATGTGAGACTTGCCTCCTGATTCGCCTGAAGCTGGAAGCCGGAGATCCTCACGTAATCCGGAGCTACTGAATCCACCGTTGCTCCTTCAAAGCCCTCCCCGAGGATAAGGTCACCGCTCTCGCCCGACCAGCTCAGGGTGGACTCGGGAATGGCTATCTCGAGTACCGTGAGCATTCCCAGATTGCTCCTGAGGGTAAGGCCGAGATCGGATGACACACCGACGGGATACTCATCGGGGTGAAGAGAAACTTCGCCCGATCCGTCGACGGTCAAAACCGAGACTCTGGCCTGATGTTTGAGGGTGTCGAGAGAGGAGGGCGTTCCCGAGAGGACATAGAACACGTAGTCGCCCTCAGATGGAGAGGTCAGATTCTTGAAGGTAACCCACCCCATATCCCCGAGGACCGCAGGGTGCTCCACAGTGACTGTGTAGGGAGAGGAGGGGGTTCCATCTCCTTCGATCTCGAAGGAAGCCCCCTCAAAGATTCCGCCGAGGATGACGTCGCTTTCCAGGCCCGTCCAGTCGAATTCCGGGGGGACCACGAATTTCACGGCCTCAACGGTGTCGGTCAGCACGCCGTAGAAATAGATATCTATGGAATCGATCTGAGATGAAGCAGGCACTAAGGGGGTCATTGACCAGGAGAGTCCCGATCCCTCGAGGGAGAAGAAAAAGTCTTCGTCCCCTCTGGGCTCTATCTTAAAGTTCGAATAGGAATAGTCGACGATGCCGATAAGACCAGGGATGTGATCGTTTGGGCTGGGAGTGTAGGTGTATCCTGCCGCGTCGTCCACACGGCAGTCGCCGCTCCCATCGTTGATCGCCCATTCTCCGTATCCCAGGTTGGGATTGGTCACCGTGATGTCGTTTACTATTACCAGAACCCCCTCATACTGCTCTGCCTGTTCCGAACCCGTGGCCAAGTCCCCGGTGTTCACGTGGACCGGGAGAGGTATCATGGCCCCTCTCTTGAGGAGGATATGGCTCGTGTATTGAATTTCGGTTTTTTCGTAATATTCGGAGACGGTACCTATGACGAGCACAGAATCCCCCCTCTGCACGTCCACGTTCTGGGTGCCGGTGTAAACCAGGACACCTTGCCAGGGGCCCGAGGAATCCTGAATGAAAAACCCATGGATTGACCTCGCCCAGTCAGAGGGGGCTGCCGTAACCACGCCCCAGGTTACAACTTCCTGTCCAGCATAAGGCGAGGGGCCTCCAGGGTACTGTATGTCTCTGATGCTGACGGTATCGGGAGATCCCCATAGAAATCCCCCCAAAAACAACAACAGGATAGAAAGCCTGTTCATCTCGAAACCTCCTCTTGATTTTTTCTGACTTTTCTCACCCACATTATAAACAAAAGGATGACCACAATCAACATAATGACCTGTGGAAAGAAATGCCCATAGCGGGCGTAGAAGGTTTCCCTTTGGAACAATGGGATCTCGGCCGTCAGGAGGCCCCTCTCGAAGAGGCCGAGGGATTTCACTATCCTTCCCTTATCGTCGACCACGGCGGAGATCCCCGTCTTCGCCGCCCTGACAAGATAACGCCCCTCCTCGATCGCGCGGAAACGCGCCAGATGGAAGTGTTCAACGGGACCGAGCGTCCTGCCATACCATCCGTCACTGGTGATGTTGACGAGAAAACCCGCTCCCCTGCGGCAGAAGGCCCTGGAGATCTCGGGGAAGATCGATTCGAAGCAGATCAGAACGCCGAATTTTGCCTTCTTTACAACAAGGGGGGAGATTTCCCTGCCGGGAGTGTAGTTGCCCTGTCCCAGGTTGATGTTTCTGAGGAAAGGCAGGCGGTCCTCGTAGGGCAGCCACTCTCCGAAGGGAACGAGGTGGGTTTTGTTGTATTTGGAGGTTATCCTTCCGGAGGTGTCGATGAGCAGCGCAGAGTTGTAGAACAGGTACTCCTTCCCAGCCCTTTCCCTGTCGGAGGTCCCGAGGAGGACGGGCGCGCCGTGAATATCGATGATCTCACCGATGAGCTCCTGCGCCCTTTTCGAAAAGCGGTAGAACCCAGGAAGCGCAGATTCAGAGAGTACTATGAGGTCGACGCTGTCCTTCAGCTCTCGGTTCAGCTCCTGGAAGGCATTTTCCGTTTCCCTCCATTCCTCTGGATCGTAGTATTCCCGGGGAAGCACATTGGGCTGGAAGAGGGCGACTCTTATTTTCTCCGTCTGTTCCGTCGGCTTTTTAAGGGTGAGAACCCCGTAGATCTCTGACGCGAACACAAAAAGAAGGGGAATTAATGCGTAAACCGCTCTCCGGTATCTGATGGAGAGAAATATCCCCCAGTTTACGAGGAGGGTGAGCCATGAGAGATAATAGGGGCCCAGGAGGGAGGCGGTCTGGGATATTCTCAGGTCGCCGAGCTGGGACATCCAGAGGGGCGACCACGGAAATCCCATGGCCCCGTGATTTCTGATGTATTCCAGGAGGACCCAGAGAGAAGGAAGGAGGATCAGTTTAAGGCCCGTCGGAGTCCTGCTTTTCTCGATAATGCCGAACAGGAAACCGAAGGCCCCGAAGTAAAGTGCAAGGTAAAGCACCATAAGCGCGAACCCGACTGCGAGAAAAGGTTTCACCCTCGGTTCGACCTGAAGAAACAGGATCCAGTAGAGCCTCGATGAAAAGAAAAACACGCCCGTGAGGTAATAGAGGAAAGCACGCTTTTTCGGGCTTCCGGGGGTGAAGAGAAGGGGAATAAAAGCAAAATAGGCGAGAACATACAGATTTAAAGGCAGGAAAGCCAGCGATAGGAGGACAAAACTGAAGAGAAAACCGTATTTCCTCAGGGCAGGCAAATTTTTATTTGATCTCCTCCGGCCTCAAGAGGAATTTGTTGGCGTCGATCTCAAAGAGTATGATCTCAGCTTCCTTTGCTTTGCTCACAAATCTGTTGAACTGAACAAAATCGAGCTCCTCATGTTTCTGGTAGGTCGGGAGGTTAAAGATCAGGCTGTCGGGGAGTTCGAACCTCTTTCTCGCGATCTCGATGGCCTCGTCAGGGTTTTTCCTGATCCATTCAACGGCCATGTCAGTGGCTTTAACGAGCCTTTGCACGGCTTTTTTGTGCACGCTTACGTTGGTTATGGTGGTATAGGCAAGGCCTATGGGGAAGGGCGTGAAGAGGTTCCTTTCGAAATAGGCGTCGGCGAAAAGCTTGGCGTTGGGGTCGTTCATAAGGAGACTCCTGTAGGGCTCGAAGGCAAGGAGGACATCGACCAGCTTCTTCACGAGAGCGCTGTCCATCTCAAAGTCAGCGATGGCTATGAAGTTACATTTTTCGACGTCAACGCCGTCCTTCTTGAGGAGCAATTTAAGGAATTCCAGGGCCTTTGTGTCCCTCGGATATCCGATTTTCTTTCCCGTGAACTGTTTGAATTTCTTGATTCTGCTCCTTTTCGAGACAAAAAGGGCCGTGTAGGGCTCGCTGATTGTAGAGCTCGTACTCATCACGACCCTGTAAACTTCAGGCCTCACCGCGGCCTTGAAGAGGAAGGTCCCCCAGTCCAGGCCGAAGGAAATCTGGGAAGCGGTCTTCATCACTTCATCGACATCGGAGCCCGGCTTTTCCACCTCGCTGAGCTGACAGCGCACCCTGGTTGAATCGAAGAAGCCCATGTCCTCGGCCACGAAAAGCGGCAATGCGCTCAGATCGTTAACGTAAAGGGCCTGAGCTTCTATGATTTTGTTTGCCTGGATCTGAGGATAAATCAGGATGTAAACGAGAATGGCGGCCAGAATAATGTTGATAACGGTGAGAACCTTTGTCATTTTATCCTCCTCTTTTTAATACGCGATGAGAACGTGATTATAGGCCTCACGGGAGAGGCTTGTCAACGTCAACGGGTTCCCCTTCTCCATCGGGTGCCTTCCGGCGTGTCCTCGAGGATTATGCCCTTTTCCTGAAGTCTGCCCCTGATGAGGTCGGCGACGGCGTAGTTTTTCTCCTCCCTCAATTTCTTTCTGACCTCGAGGAGGATCTCCATTATCTCATCGATCGCCGTCTCAGCCTTTTCCTGGGGCTTGAATCCCAGAACGCCGAGCATGACGAGTATCTCGCCGTAAGTTGATCTCGCCCGCTCCTCGTCGCCGGCGTCGAGAAATGTGTTGGCTTCCCTCATCCCCTCGAAGAGCGCCCCGAGAGCGCGGGGGGTGTTGAAGTCATCTTCCATAGCCTCGACGAAAGAGGCGGGGGGCTCGACAGAAGGGGGCTCTGCCGACTCAAAGCGAGAGAGGAAGACCTCGATTTTCTCCCAGGCTCTCTGCGCCTGCATCAGGTTTTCCTCGCTGTACTCTATGGGCGACCTGTAGTGAGTCTGAAGCAAGTAGAGCCTTATGGCATTGGGGTCATACCTCTCGAGAAGGTCAGCGATGGCAGTAAACCTTCCCGTCGATTTTGACATTTTCTCCCCCGCGAGTTTCACGTAACCCACGTGAAGCCAGTAATTGACGAAGGGCTTATCTCTGGCCGCTTCGGCCTGGGCTATCTCGTTCTCGTGGTGGGGAAAGATGAGATCTTCACCGCCTCCGTGGATGTCGAAAGGCTGGCCGAGGTAGTGGGTGGACATGGCGGAGCACTCGATGTGCCATCCGGGCCGTCCTTTGCCCCAGGGAGAATACCAATAGGGTTCACCTTCTTTCCAGGCTTTCCACAGGGCGAAGTCAAAAGGGTTCTTTTTCAGCGGATCGGGCTCCACCCTGGCTCCCGACACGAGCTCTTCCAGTTTTTTCCCCGAAAGCTTTCCGTAGCCCTGAAATCTGGTGACGTCGAAATAAACGTTTCCCTCGCGCTCATAAGCGATGCCCTTTTTCTCGAGGAGAGAGACTATCTCGATTATCTCCTGTATGTGCTGGGTTGCCCGGGGGTAGAAGGTGGCTCTCTTCAGGTTCATCCTGTCGGAGGCCCTGAAATATTCCTCAATGTACCGCTCGCCGATCTTTCTCCAATCTGTTCCCTCTCTGATGGACCTGTCGATGATCTTGTCGTCTATGTCGGTGAAGTTCTGCACGTAGTTTACCTCATATCCGCTGAATTCAAAAAATCGCCTGACAGCATCGCCCACCACGAAGGCCCTCATGTGACCGAGGTGGGGCCTGTCCTGAACGGTCATGCCGCAAAAATAAATGCCCACACGGCCTTCCTTCACCGGTTTGAAGGCTTTCTTCTCGCGTTTGAGGGTGTTGTAAATTCTTATCGCCATGGGCTTAAATATAGGCTGTCTCCGTCTTGATTGTCAACTTTCTTTCTGTTAACCTTAAAGAGTCAAACTCCGGAGGCATCGATGAAGAAAAACCTCTCGTCGAAGGAACGCAACTGGCGCTGGGTCATTGGGTTTCTGCTCATCATAGTGGGACAGAACTGCGGTGTGAGCTGGCTGCAGGGTCTGCTCGATCTCCTCGGCATCGTCGTCCTTCTCGAGGCTCTGTTCGGTCGCTCTCTTCTTAAAAAAGACTGAGGAGGGCGCGATGCGGTCCGTTATCTTTATCCTCTCGGCGTACTTCATGGGAAGCATACCTTTTGGATACATAATTGCTTCCCTGTCCAGCGGTGTGGATGTCAGGAAGGTGGGAAGCGGCAACATCGGCGCCACGAACGTCACCAGGACGGTCGGCCCTCTGCCCGGGCTCCTCACCATGGTTCTCGATATCTTTAAAGGTGCTTTCCCCGCCTTTCTCACCCTTAAATCCATTTCGCTGGAAGCAGCATGTGCGACCGGTTTTGCTGCCTTTCTGGGCCACATAACATCGCCCTACATGGGCTTTCGCGGGGGTAAGGGTGTCGCCACGGCACTCGGCGTGACGGCGGTGCTGGCGCCCAAAATCTTTCTCGCGGCCGTGCCAGTTGGGCTCCTTCTGTTCTTCATAACCCGCAAGGTTTCAGTCGCATCGCTCACGGGCTCTCTGGCCGGGGCAATCTACGCCGTCGTTCTGCTCCCCCTCCCCGTCAAGCTGCTCGCCGCGGCGATGGTGATCCTGATTTTCGTCAGGCACCGTTCAAATGTAAAGAGGCTCCTCTCAGGCGAGGAGCCGTCTTTTCCGCTGAAGAGATGAAGATGGCTATACTCGGTGCCGGCAGCTGGGGGATAACCCTCGGCATCCTCCTCCACAGGAAGGATTATAATGTCATTCTCTACGAGCACAGGGAGGAGAAAGCCGAATATCTCGAGAGGAGGAGGGAGGACCCCGGGCGGCTTCCCGGCGTCAGGATACCTGACGAGGTACACATAACTTCCCGACTTTCGGAGCTTTTCCCGGCCGATTTTCTCATCTTTGCCGTTCCCTCCCAGACGGTTCGCGAGGTAGCCAGAAAGGTCAGGGATTTCAAGCCCTCAAAGGTGATAAGCGCAGTCAAGGGAATCGAGCTCGGTTCCCTGAAAAGGATGTCGGAGGTTCTGGGGGAAGAGCTCGGTGAGGACGTTCGAATAGCCGCGCTTTCCGGCCCCTCCATCGCCGTGGAGGTGCTGAGGGGGGATCCAACCTCCGTGGTTGTGGCCTCGGAGGACGCGGAATACGCGAAAGAGGTTCAGCTTCTTTTCCACAGCGGGAGGTTCAGGGTTTATAGGAGCACCGATATTGTGGGCGTTGAACTTGGAGGAGCCTTTAAGAACATCATCGCCATCGGCGCTGGTGCAGTGGACGGGATGGGGTTCGGCGTCAACTCAAAGGGGGCCCTTATCACCAGGGGGCTCGCCGAGATAATGAGGCTGGGCGTTAAAATGGGGGCTGATCCCCTCACTTTTTCGGGACTGGCCGGCGTCGGCGATCTGATCACCACCTGTTTCTCGAAGAATTCCAGGAACCGGCACGTGGGAGAAGAGCTCGGAAGGGGCCGAAAGATAGACGAGATTCTCGCGGAGATAAGCTCGGTCGCAGAGGGCGTCAAGACGGCCGAGGCCGCCTGTATTTTGTCGGAGAAGCTGGGCGTGGAGATGCCTCTCACCCACGCGATACGGAACCTGATCGCTGGGGAAATGGACAGATACGAACTCCTTCGCGGCCTGATGGAGCGCGAGCCGAAAGAGGAGATATACTGGACTACTCGAAGAGAAGGTCCTTGAGCTGATCCCCGAACTTCTCCCGGAGGGTTTTGAGTGCCCTCTCCTTGAGCTGACGGACTCTCTCCCTTGAGATGCCCATTCTCTTGCCTATTTCCTCGAGGGTCTTGGGCTTGCCGTCGTCGAGCCCGAAGTAGAGGGAGAGGATCTTTCTGTCCCTGGGAGACAGGGTCTCCAGCATTTCTTTCAATTTAGTGGTCTGTTCGTTCCTCTCATAGGCCTCCTCGGGCGAGGGCAGAGCATCCTGGTCGAGAATGTCGAGGAGGGTGCGTTTCTCATTGTCGGGATATATGGGCGCATCCAGTGAGATCTCGGTAGTTACGAGCTTGTAGGCCTTTTTGACCTCTTCGGGATTGAGCCCCAGCTCTTTGGCTATTTCCTCAAAAGTAGGTTCTTCGCCCATTTCCTGCAGAAGGTCGATCTCCTTTTGCCTGATTTTCTTGAGCTTGGCCCTTCTCTCAGACGAGACCTTGATCAGGCGGGATTGCTCGTTAAGGGCCTTCATAATGGCCTGCCGCACCCACCATATGGCGTAGGAGAGAAACCTCACCTTTCGCTTCTGGTCAAAACGCTGAAGCGCCCTGAGCAGCCCTATGTTTCCCTCGTTAATAAGATCGGCAAGGGGCACGCCGTAGCCCTGATACCTCTTGGCCATGTTTACGACGAACTTGAGGTGAGCGTAGATCAGTTTTTCAGTGGCTTCCTTGTCCCCCTGCTTCGCCTTGCGTATGAGTTCCTCCTCCTCCTCGGGAGTGAGGGGTTCCATTTTGCTTATCTCCCTCAGGTAAATCTCGAGGGAGCGCTCATCAATGGTAAACGGGAGAGATGTCATAATAGGTTCTCGAGTTCCTCCTCGAATTCTCTGAGGGCCCTGTCGATGTCGTCGATCATCTCCAGGATCATCTTCACCCCTGCGAGGTTAAGCCCTCTTTTCTGTGTGAGCAGCTTTATGAGCCTGAGTTTTTTCAGGTCATTCATCGAGTAAAGCCTCGTTTTTTTGTCGGTCCTTTTGGGCACGACAAGGCCCTTCTTCTCATATATGCGGAGGGTCTGCTCGTGCAGACCCACCAGCCTGGCCGCCACACTTATGACATATACAGGTTCATCAGGACTTATTTTATTCATCTTACTAGCACCCCCTTTCCTCCGGGATGCTAGTAATATTTATACGGATCCTCACGTTTTTGTCAAGTTTTCGCAGTCAGGTTGACTAAGATTTGCTTAATGCCATTTTTTGATAAGTTCTTCGTATCGCTCGAGAGGATAGACTTCCAGCGACCTGATCCACTTGCTCAGCATCTCCACCCTTTCCTTTCGGTCGGAAGGAATGTTGAGCGGCCTTCCCCTTCCGTCGAGTATGATGCCCACGACGCCGCCCTCTATCTCGGCCTCATGCCTCTTTCCCTTTCCCGCGCCCACGTCGAAACCTTTCTCCGGCTCCATGTAAATCTTTGCCTTCTGACCCACTTCCAGGGGGATCTTCTTTATCTCACCGTAGATGAGGGTGTCCTCGATGACGCTGCCGTCGGGCATCTCGATTTTGTATTTCATTATGGGCTTTTCCTGTTTCTCGGTTCCCCTCGGTGCGATGCTTGTCCCGAGCCGTATGAGGCAGTCCCTGTCAAAAACTTCGGTGGCCGCCTCCTCGTGAACCGTTGAGAGGACTCCCAGGTGAGGCATCATGAATATGGAATCTACTGCGAGCATGGTCACTCCCTCGGGCTGGAATGCATCGAGCATCATCAGGGCCGACTGGACCCTTCTCGGAGCGTGGGAGAGCGCACCTCCGGAGCCGATTATGAGGTTCAGGGTCATCAGGTTCACCAGCGTCTCTCCCGTCATGGTCTGGAGGAAGGCCTCCGAAATGGTTCTCTCCTGCTGGACGCCTTTCAATCCCACGGCCATGGTTTTGTGATGTTGAAAGGCCAGCCTCAGGGCTTCGCGGGCTATTGCCTGCTCTATTATCAGTTCCTCCAGCGTCTGGGGGATGGTCGTGGGCCTGATCATCTTGTTTCTTATCCTGTTTCTTAGCTCGGAACTCTCTATGTCGAAGGGAACCCATCTCATTATGTTGTCGATTCCGGCTTCCACCAGCACGTTGGAGATCGAATAGCTCATGCCGAGGTTAGCCGAGACCGTCCTGTTGAATATGCCCTGAAAGACGGAGAAGACGTCGGTAGTGGCTCCTCCTATGTCGACGCCGATCACCTCGATGTTTTCCTTCCGGGCAACTTTCTCCACCAGAAGCCCGACTGCGCCTGGCGTAGGCATTATGGGGACATCAGTCCAGCTCATGAGTTTCTTGTAACCCGGAGCGTGCTGCATCACGTGTTCCATGAAGAGCTCGTGGATCTTGTCTCTCGCTGGCTTCAGGTTCTCCCTCTCCATCACGGGCCTGATGTTGTCCACTATGTAGAGGGCCACTTTGTCTCCGAGGATATTCTTTATGTCTTCTCTGGCATCCTTGTTGCCGGCATATATCACCGGCAGCTTATACCCCACGCCGAACCTGGGCCTGGGATCTGCCGCCGCGATGAGCTCTGCCAGCTCTATCACGTGTTTTTTCGTTCCCCCGTCGACCCCACCGGCCAGGAGGATCATGTCCGGCCTGAGCCGCCTGATGAGTTCAACCCTTTCGTGGGGAAGCCTTCCGTCATTGGAAGCTATCACCTCCATGACGATGGCCCCGGCGCCCAGAGCGGCTCTGGCGGCGCTCTCGGCCGTCATCGTTTTGACGACTCCGGCCACAAGCATCTGAAGGCCTCCTCCCGCCGAAGACGTGGAGACATAGATGTCCACTCCCTCTTTCTCGCTCTTGGCCGGTTTTATCAGCTTTTCGCCGTCCAGTATCTTCTTGTTCGTGAGCTCTTCTACCTCTCTGATCGCATTCAGCACGCCACGGGTCACGTCCTCGAAAGGCGCCTCGACGGTGGTGGGAGCCTCGCCCCTGGCTATCAATCTGTAGCTATGGTTCTTTTTCTCAATGGATATCGCTTTGGTCGTGGTACTTCCACAATCCGTAGCTATAATACTCCTGATTTTCTCCTTGTTTATCTTCATGAGAGTCCTCCGATCATGCGAAACTATTTTAAATCCACAGGACCGATATTTTCAAGCCTACGGCGTTCCCTAAAAGAGATCCTTTCAACCTGAAGTCAAACGACTTCTGCCCGATTCCAGAAGCTCGGGCCTGACTGACAGTCCCTTATCTCAGGGGCTCCAGTTCATTATGGATTCGGGACCGACGAGGCCAATGCCGTAGTTCTCCGGAATCAGGAACTCGGAGGCCACCTCCATCACCTCATCCAGTGTTATCCGGTCAAATCTCTCGAGGACCTCGTCTATGTGAAGAAAATCGAGCTTGTGGAGCTCGTAGTTCGCCACTCTCGACATCCTGCTCGAGCTCGATTCCTGCGAAAGGGCAAGTGAACCCCTCACCCTTCCCTTGGCTCTTTTGAGCTCGTCCTCCCTAATCCCGTTTTTGCGGACCTTTTCGAGTTCGTCCAGTAACACTTTGTAGGCCTTATCGAGATTCCCCGGCTCGAGGGAGAAGTAAACGCCGAAGACGCCTGCATCCCTGTAGAACTCGAGAAAAGAAGTGACCGAATAAACCAGTCCTCTCTTCTCCCTCAGCTCGAAGAAAAGCCTGGAGGACATCCCGTAGCCCAGAATGGAATTCAGAATTATGAAGGGATAGCGCCTCCTGTCGCGGTAGGGAGGGATTCTGACCCCGAGGGAGAAATGGGCCTGATTCAGGGCCGGACGGGATTCTTTGTAAAATCCGGGCTCAGGAAACTGCCCCTCGCCCCAGCGCGTCTCTTCATTTTTGGGAAAGGAGAATTTCTCGTTTATCATGGCAACGAGCTCATCGTGATCGATAAACCCCGCCGCCGCTATGAAGGAGTTCTCAGGCGCGATTGCTTCTTTCCATCTCTCCACTATGTCTTTTCGAGTTATGGCCTTTATCGTCTCGGGTTTCCCGAGCACCTCGCGCGAAAGGGGATGGCCCTCAAAGAGGGCTCTGAAAAGCAGGAAGAAGACGTATTCCTCGGGGGAATCGACGAACTCCCGGTACTCCTCAAGTATTACGCCCTTTTCTTTTTGTAATTCCTCTTCGGGAAAAGTGGGATTGGATACCAGGTCTCCTATCAGATCGACGGCGAGCTCGAGGTCTTCGAAGAGGAATCGTGCGTACACCGAGATGAACTCCTTTGCCGTCGCCGCATCGAGGCTTCCTCCCCTGTCTTCGAGTTCCGAGGCTATTTGCCTCGCGTCCCTGTTTCTTGTTCCCTTGAAGAGCATGTGCTCAAGAAAATGGGATACTCCAGCGACCCCCGGTTCCTCATCGCGGGTTCCCTGACGGGTGAAGTAGCCGAGAGAGATGGATCTTATGCCCTCCATGCTCTCGGTGGCTACCACGAGCCCGTTTTCAAGAACTGTCTTTCTGTAAGTTTTTTTCGCCAAGGAGAACCTCCAGTTTTCTGGCAAAGCCGCTGTCCGTGACCAGAAGGATGCCGACCGGCCTCATTCCCAGGGCCCTGCCAAGTTCATCTTTTTTCGAGAATTCACATACTTTAAAGCCGTATCTCTTGCTCTCATTGAGCCAGCGCACTTTTTCTCTCGCCGAGATGTCCCCGGCCAGGATGAGGAGTTTGCCCAGGTTTATTTTTCTCCTGACGGCCTGCCTGCCGGCAGCCAGCCTGCCCGCCCTGCGCGCGAGCCCGAGAAGGTTCAATATCTCCTTCATCGCCCGAGGAGCCTCAGGATGTCCATGATCATTATAAGAGCGATGAGAAGGACTATAAAGCCGAAGCCTATCTGTTGAATTATCGACTGCGCTCTGGGGGAGAGCCTCTTTCCCGTCAGGGCTTCGATCCCGTAAACCAATATGTGCCCTCCGTCGAGGGCCGGAAGGGGAAGTATGTTGACCACGAACAGGTTTATTGAAATCAGAGCCAGTAAAATCAACAGGCTGAAAAGGCCATAGCTCTGGGTTTCTTCGATCATCTTCCCGATCATTATGGGGCCCCCGACGCTTTTCACCGAGATCCCACCGCTTATGATCTTGTAAAAAACGTAGAATATGAGGATGGTGGACTCCACTGTTTTTTCTGCCGATATCTTCACGACCTCCAGGGGGTTCAACCTGATGTCCAGGGAGGCCACTTTGATGCCTATTTTCCCTATTTTTACTTCTTTGCCGCCCTGTAGCTGTGAGGCGGCCTGGGTCTTCAGCACGGCCGACATGATCCTGCTACCCCTTTCCCACTTTACCTCCAGTTCTTCGCCTGGATGTTTTTGAACCAGGTCAACCAGCTGGCTCCAGGTCTCTATTTTTTGGCCGTTTATCTCCACGATGCGATCGCCCGGCCTCATGCCCGCTTTGTAAGCGGGGCCTCCTTTGAGGACTTTGCCCACCACAGGGGGGATATAGGGCACGATCCCGGGATCCTGGTCCTTCTTGAGCCTGAGG
>JAGGUL010000034.1 GCA_021158525.1 Candidatus Hydrothermota bacterium
ATTCCTGGTATGGCACAAAAACCCCGATATGCAACGATTGTGGGCTACAGATGGTGGTTTTCGACCCCCAGTGCGATGGATTTTATCTTGCCGTTGGAACATCCTACGCCGCATGTCAGGATGTGTATCATATACATGGCGATTTCTCACGCCCGCCCGAGCTTTTTATGGAGGCTGTCCCGCTCGAGCCTGTGGTCAATGAAGCTGCCAGGATCAAGAACATGCTTGCGAGCAAGGAAGAAAAGCTACAGGCTTATATCCAGTTAGTTCAAAGGTATGAAGAAGACGCGAACGCCCATTTTTTAGTTGCATACCATAGTCTCCATCAATCAAAATGGGACCTGTTTGCCGATTACGCCAGGAGAGCCTATTCGATGAAGCCCTTTATAGCCGAATACAAACTGTTCGCAGGAATAGCAGCATATCAGCAGAAAAAGCTGGATAAAGCGATAGAGCTGTTGGAGGATATCGAACCCTCGGAGCTCAATCCCCTCCAGGAACTCTACAGGCTGACCGTTCTGGAAAATACATGGGCTTCAAAAAATGCGGAGAAATCAGCTCACTACAACGCACAAAAACGGGCGATTCTGGACAAATATGATGCCCATGTTTATTACAGAAAAGAGATCGCTCCGTTATTCGAAGAGCTTGATACGAAAAAATAACCACCTGATAGGGAAAAATAGAGGTTTACTTCCTGAAAAACGCCACAAGCAAGCACTACCCACAAAGGACAGAGAAGAGAGAAAAAACCTTTGAAATAGATTCGATGAAGCTCATCGACAGGACCTACATACGACACGAGGCTGTAGAATTATTGCCGTATATCACGGTATATCGAGAGTTCCCGATGAGCTCTGGCTGCGCCTCGAGATCAGATCCGTAAAGCCCCTGATCATCCCCACGAGAAAAATCAGGAGATTTCAGTTGCTCTGGTATCCATCGGAAAAATGGCTGAAACAGATAGACGAAGTGAAACAGAAACGGATGGAGACCCACGACACCTTTGAGGTAGTATATCCCCTATGGTTCCACGAAGTTGCCCGCAACCCCATTGAATATCAGTCGATGTTCTACCCCCACAGGTATCCATAGGCCGCTCGAGAACGCTGCAGCGTAGTTACCTTTAAGCCTCTGAAGGGCTTTACATTTCGTTATCCCGGCACGACGAAACGGCGTAGCAGGGTCTATTCGGACCACGGTCAATCCCAGAATAACCCGGAAGCAGGTAGAGACCGGGACCCGGAGAATTTCCCGATTAACCCCATGAAAGTTTCCCATTTTACCCTGAGATTCCTCACCCAAGCCTCGGCACGGCTTGACCTCACGCAGAGTTTCCAATATGTTGATAAATACAAACCACCGGGAGGTCTATGACATTCCTGTTTATCGTACTCGCGATAGTGGGCACGGAGAGGGTTCAGACTTCCTGGTATCAGGGAGCGGGAGAACCCGGACCCGTGCTGGATTGGGGGGCGAAATATTACGCCTCCGAAAACATAACTCACGCCGTCGAGGGACAGATATCCCTCACATCCTCCGGTGTCAACTACGGTGCCTGGACGAAACACATCGACATCTGTGGCGATGCGAACAACGACGACGCCATAACCAACGCCGATCTCATCTATCTGGCGTCCTATCTCTTCCTCGGCGGGCCGGCTCCCCAGCCTCTGTCCAAGGGAGACATGAACGGAGACTGCGCTGTGACGGCAAGTGACCTCACCTATCTTGCACTCTACCTCTTCTCGGGAGGACCGGAACCCCAGTGCTGCGGCCTCGCCGATTGATCTGAGCGTTTAGAACTCAGAGATGGCGTCTTTTACCGGGCTCTGAAAGACCCCGGTGCGGAGTAGTCAGAATATACTTTTCCGCTGGAAAGAGCTGTCGCTGAGAACCGAAAGTGTTGAAAGTTCAGAAAGTTATTGCCGGGCGGTGAGGGCTGATTTAAATCAGCCCTCACCGCCCGTATCATCGTAGCAAAAGCCGCTCTCTGCCAGCTTTTCCTGCTCTTCAATCCACAAATCCACCCCCAGCTCCCTCTGCCTCGCGAGGTTCTCCTCGATCACGGGATACTTCTCAATGAGTTTTCTCAGAAGCTCACAGGGGCTTTCCGGACAGAAGGCACAGGTCAGAACGCCCTTTTCTGCGGCACATTTCCTGATCTCGCAGTCGGAAGGGCCACATCCGCCCCTGCAACCCGGGATCGTGCGATCGAAATCGCTGAGTACCTTCAGGACTTTCCAAAACTGTCGGAAGCCCTCTATTTCGGATTCTCCGAAATATTCCCAGCCACCCTTTCTCATCGTATCCCTCAGGGCAGAGGCATGCTTCGGGATTCTCGCCATGTTGGAACACAGCCTGCAATACAATCCACAGTATGTCACGTATTTCAGGTCCTCCACCTTTCCTCCTTTCTACCCCGTCTCACCATACCAGCCCGTAAAAGGGGCGTAAAACGCCCTTCAAATCAATCAAAAGACAGAACCGGCAAAATGCATCCGACATGAAAACCAATCGATGCACTCACATTCCGGACTCCAAACCGATAGACTAACAGATCCTGCAACTTTGGACACGGACATGATAGACCATCCTCTCCGCGATCACAACATGCTTAGCAACTGCTGTGGATCTCCCACCTATCGGAGACATAACCCTGCCCGTACATATGGAGTTTACAATATCTCAAGTGTAATTGGAAGGCCTGCGTATCTATTGAAAACATCCTGAGCCTTTTGAAAGGGATATTGACCCGAAAACCTGGGACGGCATACGGGAATCAGGCGACAATCAGGCCTCAGAGCAGAAAGAAAAGGATATAGGAAGCGGACAAAGTTATTAAAAAGAAAGGGATCGAGTATCTGTGGAAAAACCCGAAGGCGCCTCTTCTGCCTCCCAGCCGCAGCGCTATTAAATTGGCAAGAGAAGCGATAACAAGCCCGTTCCCACCGACGTTAACGCCATAGGCAAGGGCCTGCCATTTGTCGGTTAACTTGCTCATGAGGACAGCGGCTGGAACATTGCTCACCAACTGGGAAAGCGCCGCCGATAAAAGGAATACACGGGAGGGGAGTCCCGAGCTCAGGGACGAAACAACCCTGTCCACCGGGGGAAGTTCCGAAAGGATGTGAAAATCAATGAATACTGCGGCAAAAAGGAGTATGAGGAGCCAATCGGCTCTGAGCAAGACTCTTCTGGAAGTTATAAAGTACACCAGGAATAAAAAGGGGAGCGCGAACTCGGTCCATCTGAGCTCGAGAGCAACCACGTAAAGCAGCATGAGGACCAGGGAGAGAATGAAAATCCCCCTGTTTCCGTAGACATCTTTTTCAATAACCTTAACAGCGACGCGATCTTCCGGGAAGGTCAATCTTGCAAAAAGCACCAGAACCCCTAAAACGAGGACCGTAACCGGAAGCATCCTGACGATGAATTCCAGAAAGGAAATCCCCCATCGGTGCCATAGAAATAGGTTTTGAGGATTGCCGATGGGAGTCAGGGTCGAGCCGACATTGACCGCCAGGGCTTCGAAGACGATCAGTTTCGTCACATCCCCTTCAATCCTGTCTCCCATGCTGAGAGTGAGCGGCACAACCACGAAAAGGGCAATATCATTGGTCAGAAAGGTGGACAACCCCGCGGATATCATTATGAGAAAGAGGGCGATCTTCCGCTCGCTCTTGATGCCCTCCAGCATTTTCACGGTGATCCGGTCGAAATATCCGCTTTCTTTGAGCCCCGAAGTGACCATCAGAAGTCCTGCGAGGGCAGCCAGGGTGCGCCAGTCGACATAGGAAGGGTAGAGGAGGACTCCCCCCGGATTTATCAGAGAGAAAAGGAAAAGCAAAAACAACAGAAGAGACAGAAAAGGTTCCTTCCCGACAGACCTTTTGAATATCAGAAGTGCCTTTCCGGGAAAGCCTTTTTCTTTCTCCTGGCTTGCCGTTCCGCTCACATCGCGAGGGCCAAGATCCCTATCACCAGCTTCCCGCCGGTCGCCTTTTCCCACAATCTCTCCTTCCGCTTCGGACCGAGAGTATAGAATAAAGCCCGGAGAGACCAATTTGAACTGCATTTCGTCGCCGGGATCTTTCAAAAGGCCTCAGATGATTTAGAATAAAAAGTGCGGCTTATGCTGAATCAGGAAGATCCGGGTCTATCTCACAAGAATGAGTTTCATCGTATTCACCTCATAAGATCCGTTTGTTTTTATCGCGCCATTCAATCAGCCGTTCAATAGATAATCCCATCATGATCACAAAAATGATTGTCAATATGAGTCTTGTGGCCATAAACTTTGGCCCGAGAAATTGAAGCTCCACCATTTCCTGCGGAATTTTTATACAGGCCCATGCTGAGAGAAAGGCAATAATACAAGATATTCTGGCTCCTTTTTTAAGTAGAGCAGAAGCAAGAGGAAAAGCTACATAAAGGGGCCCCGTGGGCAAAGCCCCCATTATTATGCCGAGAAAAACAGCCTTTATTCCAGCAGCTTTACTTAAATACTTCATAACCATTTCTTTCGGAACAAACACACTAAAGAGTCCCATCAATATCATCACGGCGGGAAGTACTAATATCATCTCACTAAAGAATTTCCACAGCGCTTTAGTCACTGCTTCCTGTTTCTCAGGGAAAAATGACAGCAAGATCAGCATGATAATCAAAGTAGCGCCAAGAAGAACAGTGTCCTGCCTTATGCCCTTTCTTTTATTCCCTTTCTCCCGAATATGATCCTTCATAGAATCACTCCCATGATAATACCGATAATGATTGCGATAAGAAAACTTATCCCGTTTCTCAATAAAGCCATCTTTTTGCCTAATTCTCTCACTTCTAAGGGTAATGTAACCATGCCTATCATCGTCAGGGTGGTGATGAATACTGCGACTGAGGTAACTGTTGCTCCGCTTTTAAGAAGCGCTGCTGCCAGAGGAAATGAAATTAATGATGGGATATGTAAAATCGCTCCCAGAAACGCCACAACGAGTATTCCCCAAAAACTCGCTTGTTCACCAACTATTTTGGAAATTTGACTTTGCGGCACAAAACCTAAAAGCAAACCAATGAGAATTATGATGAGAAGAATAGTGGGGAAAATATTGAAAAATGATTTTAGCGCTATAATCAGCGCCCGTTTCGTTTTTGCTCGATCTCTGCTTAAAGCAATCAACAAGCAGATAAGAGTAAAGGAGTTTATAAATAGGGCAGTCATATTCATAAAGATATCAGCTTATACCCTCTCTCAGGTAACCTTTACCCTTGATCGTCTTTCCAACTTAACCTTGTTTTCGAAGCTTACCCACGCTCCTTATAGATATAATCTCGCGTTAATATAAATCAAAATACAGCCTGTGTCAAAAATCCTTCTAGTATTTGCCCAGCTATGTTTCCTTGTTTTAACTCAGGAAAAATTAGAAGTCTTCGATATAAAATCTCTCATCTTTTCAAATCAGAATTCAAATTGTACCTATAATTGAGCGGTCAGTTATCCCTCTTGTCCCGCAAAAAGGCCATATATGTTGCCATCGTGGTCCTTTATGTGGGCATACCTCCCTACACCTGGAATCTCGGTCTCTGGCACATCAATAGTTCCGCCGAGTTTCTCGGCCTTCTCTAGATAAGGAGCTATATGATCTACAAGAATATACACAAGGGGAGACGAACCGGGGTTCACCTCTTCAGCTTTGAAAATGCCGCCTCCCGGGCCTTCAGGGGTACTGAACACCAGGTAATCCTCGCTAAGGGATTGGAATTCCCAGCCGAAAAGCCCTTCGAGCAACTTTCTGGTCTTCTCGAGATCAGTGGACCACCATTCGATATGACAAAAAGAATGTAACTTCATAGACACCTCCTGGTGCTGAATTGAACAAATCGATAAACAAAGCTATCCTAAACTGCTTCCTTCCTGTCGAGCAGGGGGTAATAGTCATTTAAGAGTATTTTCTCGATTTCGGTGTAGTTGCCAATCCCCCCGGCCCGCCAGATCGGACCTTTTCCGCGCATCCTGATCCGTCATGGGACAATCCTCCTTGATCTTTGAAAAACCGTGACTTTCTTTGCACCAATGATAAAAGAGGGCGAGAAATATTGCAATGACTGCGGGTGTCCCTTTTATCGAGTTGAAGCCCCTCGCAGCGGTTGGTATAATTTGGACATGGAATTCCTGAGGGATTTTTCCCAATGGCTCGGATCACTCGTGAACCAGTACGGAGACATAGGATTGTTCCTGTACTGCCTTATAGGACTTCTCACCTATATGCCCATCGGGCCGGACATATTCCTCGTCGCTAAGGCCCTGAGCTGCCGGTGTTTTCCCCTGAGGACGCTGGGACTCGTGATTCTGGCTTATGCCCTCGCCTCATCGATGAATTTTCTTCTCGCCGCGAAGGTCAAAAACTTCATCAGGATAAAGGAGAAAAAGAGAAGAAAGATAAAGGAAATCGTCGACCGCTACGGCTTCTGGGGCGTGCTATTTGTAGCGATCGGGCCGATTCCCGTCAGGGAAGGCTCAATTGTCGCAGGGCTGTCGGGAATGAGGTACGACAGGTTCGCCCTGGCCATGTTTACAGGAACTGCCATAAGGTTTACTCTCGAGGGTCTCCTGGCCGGACACCTGGGCGGTTTTATCCGTTGACCTTTGACCCGGCCTGGTGGAGAATTTAACGCGATGAAAAGGAAAGCCACGAAAGAGGTAAAAGTCGGGAATATCGGCATCGGCGGCGATAACCCCGTGAGGGTGCAGTCCATGACTTCGACCCGAACTGAAGACGTAGACGCTACAGCAAGACAGATAGAGAGACTCCTCGATGAGGGATGCGAGATAATCCGGATCGCCATACCCAACAAAAAGGCCCTCGGGGGGTTCAAAGAGCTCAGGAAACTCTTTCCCCAGGTGCCCCTCGTAGCCGATATTCACTTCAATTACGTTCTGGCCATACTGGCCATCGAGGCTGGAGCCGACAAGGTCAGGATAAACCCTGGTAATATCGGAGACAAAAACAGGGTCAAACAAATCATTGATGCTGCGAGAATTAATTCAATTCCCTTGAGAATAGGTGTGAACTCCGGCTCCCTGGAAGCTGACCTCATAGACAAACACGGCGGAGTGACTCCAGACGCACTGGTGGAAAGCGCGCTGAGATGGCAGGACTTCCTGCACGACAGCGGATTCGAGGATTTCGTCATTTCCATCAAAGCCTCATCTGTCCCCTTCACCATAGAGGCAAACAGGAAGCTAAGCCTCAATACAGATCATCCCCTCCATATCGGCGTTACGGAGGCCGGCCCCCCACCCATAGGCGTCGTGAAGTCGGCCGTGGGCATCGGAACCCTTCTCGCAGAAGGAATAGGCGACACCATAAGGGTCTCTCTCACCGCTGATCCGGTGGAGGAGGTGAAAGCAGCCTGGGACATACTCAGATCCCTGGAACTGCGCTGGAAAGGCCCGCTTCTTATATCTTGCCCCACGTGCAGCAGGACGAGGATAGACCTTATGTCCATCGTCGCAGAGGTCGCTGAACTACTGAAAAGCTACGATCTTCCCATAAAGGTCGCCGTCATGGGATGTGAGGTAAACGGGCCGGGGGAGGCGAAAGATGCTGACCTCGGGGTCGCCGCAGAACCGGGAAGGGGAGTCATATTCAAAAAGGGCAGGGTAGTGCGCAGGGTGAAGGACACCGAGATACTGCAAGCTTTGAAAGAAGAACTCGATGCTTTAAAATCTGAGCAAATGGAGGGAAAGTGAGCATGCAGACAATCCTTTTGATCTCTCTGTTTTTGGTCGTTCCGCTGCAGAATCAATTGATAAAGACGGAAACGCCCAGGAGCATCTCGGAAGGGGTCGTGGAGAAAAACAGCTATGTTCTCGGCCCCGGAGATGAGCTCGAGGTCGATGTGGGCGGATTGCCCAATTTCTATTACCCCGCCTCGGTGGACCTCAACGGCTATTTAGAGGTCAACACACAGGCCTATGTTGACGATACCCCTGTGCTGGAGAAAGCAGGGCTCGTGAAGGTCTCGGGCCTCACTATCAGCGAGGCCGAAAAGCTTCTTTTGGAGGAGTACAAAAAACTATACAAGAACCCACAGGTGACACTCAGACTGCTCAACGCCAGGAGGTTCAGGCTTGCCATCTCGGGAGCAGTGAAAAACCCGGGGATCTACGAGATGAGCCCCCTGGACAGGCTATCGGAGATCCTGATGGCGGCCGGAGGCCTCGAGGGCGGGGCAGCGATCAGCAGGATAAAACTGGGCGAAAAAACGGTGAATTTCGCTCCTTACATAAAGGAGGGGAATCTTAAGAATAATCCCTTCCTCCTCGAAAAGATGGACGTATATGTCCCCTACGCCGAGAAAACCCTCCGCATAAGGGGATGTATCAGGGGGCATCCTGTCCTCGACGGCCCGCCGGAAACACAGATCACCGCCCCGACCGATAGCCTCGCCCCGCTTCACGAATACCTCCTCGAGCTCCTCGACGGGGAGACGGTAAAAGACATCCTGGAGAAAGCCGGCGGCAGGACAACCTACACAGATCTCAACTCTCTCTATGTGATCAGGGACGGCGAGAAGATCAAAGCTACGCTCGATACTGAGCTCAGAGACGGTGACCAACTCATCGTTGGGACTATACCCATTTTCGTCTATGTCACTGGAGAGGTGAACTTTCCCGGCGCCTATCCCTACAGGCCTGGACTCAAAGTGCTCGACTACGTCTCTTTAGCTGGAGGTCCGACGGAAAGGGGCAAAAAGCACTATTTCGTCATCACGAGGCAGAACGGCGACACCTTCAGGGCGAAGCCTGACGACGGGGTAGAAAGGGGCGACAAAATCGAGGTCGTGCGCATCTCCTTCATGTGGTGGGAGGACTATCTGAAGGTGCTGACATCCATCACAACGCTCATAGTGACCTGGATCACCATCACGAAGTAGGGCAGGGCAGTGCCCCCCTGATTTCCCTCATCTCTCAGATCTGTGGCGTGCATATGCCGAAAAATAGGAGAAAAGCCCCACGATTTTCTCCTTAATAACCTCGTAACTTCTTCTGGGAGAGAAGGTTTCTATTTTACGCCTTATGTTAAGATCGATAGGGTAGAGGCTGATCCTCTCGATGCCGAGAGGGTCGAAGTGGCCGTTTTTCAAGCTTCTCCGCGATCGAAATGCGTAGCTGTAGCCGGCCCCTGAGACCTCTTCCTTGACGGCCTCGTTGAGCCTGCCATAAGGATAGGAGAAGAGCTTCACCTCCCTTCCGGTGATGTCTTCGAGGGTTTCCCTGGATGCGACGAGTTCTTCCCGGAGTTCTCCGGGCCTGAGGCGCGTCAGATCGGGATGGCTGCAGGAATGAGATCCGATGATCCAGCCGCTTTCAGAGAGCTCCCTTATCTGCTGCCGGGAAAGGTGCCACTTCCTCCCAAGAGGTATATCCCACATATTCTCCCTGCCGATGTATCGGGCGATGACGAAAACGACGCCCTTGAAGCCAAACTCCTCCATAAGGGGATAGGCATACCTGTAAACCGATTCAAAGCCGTCGTCGAAGGTTATGAGGACAAATTTTTCCCCCTCAGGATATCTGAATAGCCCGCCATCAAAAATTTCGCATAGCGGCGATTTAAAACCGAGATCGCGCAAAGTCTTTAAGTGAGAACGAAATAGGCGTAAGGAAATGATATTACCCGTCAATTCCTGAGCAGGTTCCACGCCGTGATAGTTGAGGATTACAAGCACAAAAAAATTATCCCGCAGAGCGGAAGTCATTTCAACAGGATAGCATCACAAAACCCATGGGGGAACCGGAGGTCGAAAAATCATGACAGGATATTCCAAGTTTAGAACTTACAAGTAATACTCATCGAGGAACTTCATAAGTTCAACTCACAAAAATTTTAAAAAAGTTGCCCAATAACCGCGAGATTTGGGTACACTCGATAGGAGAGAAAATAACCACACAGCAATGCGCATTCCGGTTAGTTAACATAAGATATATTATGTGAACTTGCTTACATATGTCCGCGGCCTCCCCTTCCGCGAAGCCCTGCCGGATTTGACTATCGTTGCCGGAATCGTTATCATTTTTGCCGTGATTGCCGGAATCCTGGATTACGTCGCCCTGATGAGGCCCTCCCTCCTTTTTCCTGTCTGGCTCTTCCTTTTCGCCGGGCATTACTGGGCGAAGGGCTCTTCTTATCTCCCTCCTGCCACTGGACTTGGCTTTCCCTTTTATATAGTGTTCCTCAGCTATTCCCTGGCGATGGCTTCCATCTACGTTATCAACCAGATCTACGATGTAGAGAGCGACCGGATCAACAAAAAACTGTTCCTCCTTCCCGAAGGAATCATCAAAATAAAGGACGCTGCCCTATTCGCTGCCATTCTTTTCCTTTTCTCCCTTGCGATTGCTTTTATCCCCCCTATCGACTGGACCTTCAGGATCGTACTGCTCCTTTCCTACCTCCTCGGGATTCTATATTCGGCAAAGCCCATTTCCCTGAAAGATAGGCCTTTTCTGGACATGCTGTCAAACGGCTTCGGATACGGCGTACTGAATTTCCTCGCCGGATGGATCACCGTCAAACACCTCGATGTCTCCGCCCTCCTTCATTCACTCCCCTACTTTCTCTCCGTCTCGGCCATTTTCCTGAATACCACTATACCCGATATTAACGGGGACAGGGCCCAGGGAAAGCGCACGACGGGCGTTGCGCTCGGCGAAGGTCCCACAACCCGTCTTGCCCTGATTTTTTTGATCCTGGCCCTGTTCTCAGACCTCTTTCTCGAGGACTACATCGTGGCCGCCACTGCCCTCCTCTCTTTACCTTTTTTCGCCAAGGCGGCACTCACGAAAAGCATCGACGACGCCAAGGTGAGTTTTCGAATCGGCCCCGCTCTCCTCGCTCTGCTCTATGGGATTCACTATCCGCATTTCCTGATACTTCTCGTTTTGACAACGGCTTACCTAAAACTTTATTATAAATTCCGCTTTGGATTGAGCTATCCTTCGTTAAAAGGGAGTTAGAAATTGAGAAAATCTTCTTATTACAGAACCCATACCTGCGGCGATCTCAGGGCTGAGCACGTGGGGTCACAGGTCATCCTCTCCGGATGGGTGAGAAGGGCCAGGGATCTTGGTGGCCTGCTCTTTGTGGACCTCAGAGACAGATACGGCCAGACTCAGGTCGTGTTTGAGCCCGGCACCGACGTCTTCGAGAAAGCCAAGGATCTGGGTCAACAGGATGTCATACAGGTCAAGGGAACCGTGAGGAAGAGGCCCGACGACCAGATCAACGTGAACCTGCCCACCGGGGAGATCGAGGTGCTGGCAGAATCGCTTGCCATCCTCAACGAATCGAAAACCCCGGCCTTTCCCATCGAGAATGAGATAAACGTGTCCGAGGAAGTGAGGCTTCGCTGGAGGTTTCTGGATCTCAGAAGGCCCGAGATGCAGAGAAACCTCATACTCAGGCACAGGGCAGCCCAGGCCACGCGGAACTACCTCTCCGCTGCAGGCCTGATCGAAATAGAAACTCCCTTTCTTACAAAGAGCACCCCGGAAGGTGCGAGGGACTTTCTCGTCCCATCGAGGATCTATCCGGGCAAATTTTACGCTCTCCCTCAATCACCTCAGCTTTACAAGCAAGTCCTCATGTCCTCCGGATTTGACGGTTATTTTCAGATCGCTCGATGCTTCAGGGACGAGGATCTCAGGGCCGATCGTCAGCCCGAATTCACACAGATCGACCTGGAAATGTCCTTCGTCGATGTTGACGACGTGCTCGATCTAACCGAGGGCCTCATGGTTCACATCTTCAGGGAAGTCCTCGGCATCGAGATAGAAAGGCCCTTCCCAAGAATGACCTACAGCGAAGCGATGGACAGGTACGGCATAGACAAACCCGACACACGCTACGGCATGGAGCTACTCGATCTGACGGATCTTTTCAGGGACACCGATTTCAGGGTTATAAGGTCCGTTATAGAAGAAGGGGGCAGGGTCATCGGCTTCACGGTCGACAGAGAGCTGTCCCGCAAGGAAATAGACGATCTCACCCAGAAGGCGCGGGAGCTGGGTGCCGGCGGACTCCTCTGGCTGTCCACAAAAGGGGACGATCTGAGAGGCCCCCTCGCGAAATTCATAGACAGGGAGAAAGGGCTTAAGATCTTCAGAGGCCAGGGGAAAACCTCCCTTTTGCTCGCTGGGAAAAGGGAAAAGGTCCTGGAGATAGGGGGAGCTTTGAGGATCGAAGTGGCAAAGCGTTTCGGGCTGATTCCCGAGGGGAAATGGAACTTCCTGTGGGTCCTTGATTTTCCCCTCTTCGTGTGGAACGAAGACGAAAACAGGATCGAGCCAGCCCATCATATGTTCTCCATGCCGAAAGACGAATTCCTCGAGAGCCTGGAGTCCGAACCGCTGAAGGTCGTGGGCAAGATCTATGACCTGGTCCTCAACGGTGTTGAGCTCGGCTCGGGCTCCATAAGGGTTCACCGTAGGGACATCCAGGAGAAGATAATGGAGATAGCCGGGATACCCGAGGAAGAGAGACAGAAAAGATTCGGCTTTCTCCTGGAAGCCCTCGAATACGGGACTCCTCCCCACGGCGGGATAGCTCTCGGCTTCGACAGGATCGTCGCCATGATGGCTGGAAGGGAATCCATCAGGGATGTCATCGCCTTCCCGAAAACTACAAAGGGCCAGGCCCTCTATGAGGGAGCTCCCTCCGACGTCTCCGAAGATCAGCTCAAAGAGCTCCACCTGAGGATCGAGAAACGAAATTCAGACAGTTAAAACTTTCAAAATTTTGAAAGTTTAAATGTTCGGGTTTTCAACCTTCCAAAAATTTAGAAGTTTGGATGTTCGTTTAACTCGCTCCCGATTTCGGGCCTCCGGATTGTGTTTCAGCTCCTCGGATGGTATTTTCTGTGCACTTCCTTGAGCCTCTTTATGTCCAGGTGGGTGTAAACCTGAGTGGTAGTCACCGAGGCGTGCCCCAGTAATTCCTGAACAACCCTCAGATCGCACCCTCTCATCAGAAGGTGAGTCGCAAAGCTGTGTCTGAGCACGTGAGGGTATACCCTCCCCTCCTCTATTCCCGCTTTCAGGGCATACTTCCTGAGAATCTTCCAGAACCCTGTTCTGGAGAGCCTCCCTCCCCTCTGGTTCAGAAATATGTAATCTCCCGAGCGGCTGCTGGCGTAGCCGGGCCTCACTTCCAGGAGATACTTTTCGAGCCACATGTGCGCGACTTCTCCGAAGGGGACCACTCTCTCCTTTGCCCCCTTACCGATCACCCTCAGGACCTCTTCATCCAGGTCCACATCGCCCAGCCTCAGAGAAAGAAGCTCCGACACTCTCAAACCCGTGGCGTAAAGGAGCTCAAGGAGAGCCCTATCCCTGATTCCAGCCGGTTCCGACGTATCGGGAGCCTCGATGAGCGCCCTGACCTCCCTCTCGCTGAGCACGTTGGGAAGCTTCATGTCCTTTCTGGGAATCTCCAGGAGCTCCGCCGGATTCCTCGGGAAATTCTCATAAACAACCAGATACTTGAAAAAAGTACGGAGCGTCGAGACAAGCCTCGAACGAGATGCCTTTTTGAGCCCGCTCCTTCTCAGGAACTTGAGGAAATCCTCGAGGGTTTCGAGAGTGACCTCGTCAAGGGAAACGCCCTTTTTAGCGAGGTAACCCGCGAGTTTCAAAAGATCCCTCCTGTAGGATGCAACGGTGTTCTCGGAGAATCCCCTTTCCGACCGCATGTAAGAGACAAAATCTTCGATATAGGAAAGGAAATCGTCCGCCATGTCGATATTATACCGCAAGGCCCTTCATTTACCCATTCGATCTGACCGAATTCACACCGACCTGCATCGGAAAATCCTTGACTTTCCTTGACAACGGGAGAGTTGCTGGCTATACTATGCACTGAGTTATTTGGGCTCAGAGTTCCCGATAGCGAGTTCCAAAAAGGAAGGAGGAATTTTATTATGGTAATGGAGAAATTGAGAAAACAAACGAAACTTTACCTCTGGATTGTTGTGGGCGCCTTCATAGGCTGGATTTTCTTCCAGCTCGGTGAAAACATTGCCATGAGGAGAAAATTAAAACCTTGGCAGAGGGGCATCCTGGCCGAGGTGGACGGCAAGCAGATAACATATGAGATGTTCCGCTATAAACTTCAGCAGGCGATCCAGGATAGCATCAACGCCCTTGGCCACAGCATAACCCCCGAGGAGCACAGCAAAATCGAGGAAAGTGTTTTCAAAAACCTCATCACCGATACGAAGCTATACGATTTTTATAAAAACAGGAAGCTTCTCCTCGACGACAAGACAGCCCTCGCCCTCATCCAGAATTTTCCTCCGAGAGAACTCCTGGACAGCCCGGATTTCCAGGATGAAAACGGCAAATTCGACATGAACAAGTACAGACAGGCCCTTTCCAACCCCCAGAATCTCCCCTTCTTCCGCAACTACGAGCTCAAACTCAGGAACGAACTTCCGAAGTTCATGATGCAGGCCGACCTCCTCGCCACTCTCAATTTCTCTCCCGATGAGCTCTGGAACCTCTATAAGAGGGACAAGACGAGGATAAAGATCAAATATCTCGCCATAAACTACGCTTCGATTCCCGATTCAGTCATAAACTACACCGATGAGGACCTTAAAAAATATTACGAGGAAAACCCCGATCTCTTCAAAAGGCCTCCGAAGGCATCCTTAGAGCTCGTCTTTCTGGAAAAGGTCCCTTCCAGCGAGGACACGGCCGAGGCGAGGCTGAACGCCGAGTCTATTCTGGATGAGCTCAAACTTTCCGATGTGGAGGTGAATTTCGATGATCTGGTAAGGGACTATTCCGAGGACCTCGAGACAAAGGACAATAAAGGCGATCTCGGTTGGATAGACAGCACCAACACGCTTTTGCGTCCTCTTTACGATGCCGCTATGAAACTGAAAAAGGGCGATGTGGGCGGCCCGGTGCTGACAAACATGGGCTGGCACGTTTTCAAGGTCGTCGACAAAAAGAAGGGAAAAGTTCACCTCAAGCACATCCTCCTGAAGATCTCAACGGGCCCCACTACAGAAGCTGAGCTGAGAGAGAAGGCCGACGATCTGATAGACCTCGCCAAGAAAGAGGGCTTCAAAAAAGCGGCAGAGGAACTGGGCCTTGAAGTTAAAGAAACAGGGGAATTTCCGCTTACCTCAGGCTTTATTCCCTTTGTGGGTCCTGAGAAGGTGCTTCAGGATTTCGTGAAAAAGGGACAGCCGGGGGACATCAGTCCCATCGTAAGAAAACCCGACAAATACATCGTCGCTGCCATAAAATCCAAAAGGCCTGAAGAGGTACCGCCCTTCGAGGAGGTCAAAAAAGAGGTTACGAGCAAGTACCTGAAGGCCAAAAAGGAAGAGATAGCTAAGGCCACAATGCAAAAAGTTTATGAAGATGTCAAGAATGGCCTGGAATTCGAGAAGATAGCGGAGAAGTACAAGGACGAATATGTAAAGGTTGACTCGACGAAATACATAACCCGCAAGATGTTCATACCGAGCGTGGGATTTAACAACGAGTTCTTCGGTGCCGCCTTCTCCCTTGAAAAAGGTGAGATCTCCAGGCCCGTAGCCACAAACAGGGGAATTTATGTCATAAAGATCCTCGACAAACAACTTCCCACAAAGGAACAGTTTGAAAAGGAAAGGGACCAGTTTGTCAACAGCATAAGGAACACCTATACAAATTATCTTTACACAGCCTGGACTCAGGAGCTCGAGAAGGGCAACATCAAGGATTACAGAAGCTACCTCCTTTATTAAATAAAGGAAAGGAGCGGGGAAAATGCCCGAAATAACCAGAATTTTTGCGCGGGAAGTCCTCGATTCCCGGGGCAATCCAACAGTTCAGGTCGACTGTTATCTGGACGATGGCCTTGCCTTCGGCAGGGCGTCAGTACCCTCAGGGGCCTCGACGGGCACCTTTGAGGCTCTGGAACTTCGTGACGGAGACAAAAGGTACGGCGGGAAGGGCGTCGAGAAAGCCGTTTCCAATGTAAACGGCATAATCGCAAAGAAACTCGTGGGCTTTGATGCCCTGAACCAGGCCCTCATAGACAGGACGCTAATCGAACT
>JAGGUL010000003.1 GCA_021158525.1 Candidatus Hydrothermota bacterium
ATAATGGAAAACGCAGAGAAACTGGGTTACAGAGAAAGGGTCAAGGCTGTCAGGAGGGAGGCACTCAAGTTTCTGAGGGAGCTCAGGGAGCGAGGAGATAAATTTGATTTCGTCTTTGCCGATCCGCCCTATGACGTTCAACTCTCCCCTGAGTTTTTCGATCTCGTGGGGGAAATCCTCGAAAAAGAAGGACTTTTCGTTCTTGAATTGAGGTGGAAGGACAGGGAGATCAAAGGCGTTTCGGGCCTCGAGCTCGAAAAGGAGGTGAAACTCGGTGACACAGCGCTTCTCTTCTTTGGTTGTGTATCCGGGTAGTTTTGACCCCATTACCCTCGGCCATCTCGACATCATCAGGCGGGCTCACAGCCTTTTCCGTGAGGTGATCGTGGCCGTGGCCGATTCGTTTAACAAGGATCCCCTTTTGCCCATTGACGAGAGAATCGAGTTGATAGAGACCGTGACCGAGGGACTGGAGGGTGTCAGGGTTGAGAGGCTGAAGGGGCTTCTCGTTGATTTCGCCAGAAAGCACGGAGCCAAGGCTATCATAAGGGGCCTGAGGGCTGTTTCGGATTTCGAGTACGAATTCAAGATGGCCTGGATGAACCGGAGAATGGCTCCGGATATCGAGACGATCTTTTTGATTCCCAGCGAAAAATATGCCTATATATCTTCCAGCCTTGTCAAAGAGATCGTATATCTGGGCGGAGACGTGAGCACGATGGTCCCCGAAATTGTTGCCCGCAGGCTCGAGGTGCTGAGAGGAAAACTCGGCGAAAAGGGGCCTTCACTGGAGCACGATTGAAGGCTCTATTCCGAAATTCCCTCGATCTTAGCGAGTTCTAAGAGGGCATCTCTTAGCTTGAGGACTTCCTCTTCGGTGTTGTAGATGTAGAAGCTCGCCCTCGCCGTTCCCCAGAGTCCCAGGCTCCTGTGCAGGGGCTGGGCGCAGTGACATCCTTCCCTTATGCTGATGCCGTAGGAATTCAGGAACAGGGCTATCCTCTCCGTTTCGAGGTCTCCCAGAAGGAAGGAAAGGGCTCCCACGCGATCCTCGGGCCCTATTATTTTCAGCGCGGGAATCTCCGACAGAAGTTTGTAGGCCATGCCCACCAGATGTCTGTCCCAGGCCTCTATCTTTTCCATTCCGGTCTTCTTGAGGTAATCGATCGCAGCGCCGAAGCCTATCGTCCCGCAGATATCGGGCGTGCCCGCCTCGAACTTCCAGGGTACCTCCTTGAAGTATGACTTATAGGGCTTGACTCGCTTTATCATGTCGCCTCCCCTCAGGAAGGGGGGCATTTTCTCGAGGATCTCCTCTTTTCCGTAGAGAACCCCGATCCCCGTGGGCTCCAGCATCTTGTGGGATGAGAACACCATGAAATCGGCGTCAATTTCCCTGACGTTCAGGGGCAGATGAGGTGCGGACTGAGCGGCATCGACGAGGATCAGGGCGCCGACACGGTGAGCCATCTTGGCAATTTCCCTGACGGGGTTGACTGTCCCGAGAACGTTGGAAACGTGAGCCACTGATACGAGCTTTGTCCTCTCACTGAGTTTCTCCTCGAACTCCTCCATTCTGAGGAGGCTGTTGCTGTCGATGTTTATGAAACGAAGCTTGACTCCCTTTTTCTCCTGAAGCATCTGCCAGGGCACGATGTTGGCGTGGTGCTCCATCATCGTGAGGAGTATTTCGTCGCCTTCCTTCAGGAACTCTGTGCCGTAGGAATATGCAACGAGGTTGATTGCCTCGGTTGCATTCCGCGTGAAGACTATCTCTCGCCAGCTTTTTGCATTTATGAAACTGGCCGTTTTCTTCTTTACGTCTTCGTAGAGCTCAGATGCCTCTTCTGAGAGCGTGTGTTTGCCGCGGTGGATGTTGGCGTTGTGGAATTCGTAGAACCGCCTGACTGTGTCTATAACCTGGCGCGGCTTCTGAGTGGTGGCTGCGTTGTCGAGATAAACGAGGGGATGACCCTCTATTTTCCTTTTTAATATGGGAAAGTCCTCTCTGATACTCAAGACTTCGGGATATCCGGACATAGCTGGGCAATTATAGTATTGAGGTCATATTTTATCAACCCTCTCTTTTTTCACCGAGTTTCCGGCTTTAAAATTAAAAATATGGAGGAAGTCCTAAAGCTTATCAAAGATCCCGGCAACATAAATTTTTATTACACTTTCGACAGCGGCCAGGCCTTTCGCTGGACGGTGTCTTCCCGTGGATTTATAGGAGTGGTCGACAGGCGCGTTGTCAACATAAAGAAGGAAGGAGATGCCATCCTCGTTTTCTCAAACAGGGAAGAAGGTGTTATCGAGTGGTTTAAGAGTTATTTCATGGCGGACCTCGACCTGGAACGGGCCCTGAAAGCGATCGATGTCGATCCGTACATTCACTCTGCGATTGAGAAATACAGGGGCCTCAGGCTGCTCAGACAGGATCCCTGGGAGACCCTGGTTTCTTTCATCATTTCGGCCAACAATAATATTCCCAGGATAAAGGGCCTCGTGGAGAAGCTATCCACACGCTTCGGAGAGCCCCAGGAATTTCAGGAGAGGGTATATTACACTTTTCCCGAACCCGGGGCCCTCCTCGACGCGGGAGAGAAGGCGCTGAGGGAGCTGGGAGTTGGTTTCAGGGCTTCTTACATAATCAATGCAGCGAGGTTTGTCACTGAAAATCCGGATTGGGAGGAAATCGTGAGGAGCAGCGGTGCCGATGAGGGGAGGGAGTATCTCAAGAGAATAAAGGGAGTTGGGGATAAGATCGCCGATTGCGTTCTTCTCTATGCCTTCTCCAAGATGGACGTTTTCCCCAGGGACGTCTGGATCAACAGGGTCCTCGAGAAGCTTTATTTCCGCGGCAATAAGGTGCCTCCTTCCAGAATAAAGGGATTTCTTCTCTCCCATTTCGGAGATTACATGGGACTCGCGCAGCTCTACCTCTATTACTGGGCAAGAAGGGACTCCCGGATGTGAGAATCAGCGGAAGAGATCTCCGAGAAGCTCCATCAAGGGCAGAGCAGATTTTTTCCATCTCTCTCCCGGAAAGCAGGGTACCGGTGCGGGGCCGCCGGCATAGAGGTAGTTGCCCAGATACATGAGATCGGCGTTATCCACAGAGCCATCGCAGTTCTCATCGCCGAGCCAGAGGGGATCGGGCGGATCTCCTCCCCCGTAGAGGTAGTTCGCGAGGAAGATCAGGTCGACGGGGTTGACCACGCCGTCGCCGTTCGCGTCTCCTGGGACCCTTATGGTGATGTGGAAATCCACTCCGGAGGCGCCCGGAGGGACGACCTGGTACTCGGGCTCGACGGTGGCATATGTCGGAAGGAGGAGAGTATCCACATAAACTCGATAACTGTCAGCTTCCGACGCCACGAAAAGGGTATATCGCCCGTCGGAATAGGACTGTGTGAAATTGCTGCCTATGGTGTCGCTGTCCGAATAGCCCTCGGCAAAGACTTTTATCTCATCCGCGGGGTTGCCGTTCACGTAAACATGGCCACTGATGCTGTCGTCAGCCTGGTAAACTGTGAAATCGACCTGCGAAGAACCGGAACCCAGAATGAGTGCCATCGAAGGAGGAGGTGTTAAATAGTGCGGATACATGGAACTCACGTCCAGATATATCTCCCAGAGTGAACCCCATGCGCTCTTGAGGTTTCTCGAGTAGTACCCTGGAGATGACCAGATCGAGGCGGCGTAAGCAGAAGTGTCGAAGAGCGTGAAGGTCGCTCCCATGAAAAGGACTCTCGACACGTCGGGAAGGGAATTCCCATCTTCATCTCTGATGTTCCCGCTGATCTGGGTGTTGTCGCCGGGCGTGAAACTGACAGTGAGGCCCGAAACAGGGCCTGTGAGGATCAACGTGTCCGCAGGAAGTTCAGGGCTGACGTAGTCCTGGAGACATCCCGCGATGTCGATGGGAAG
>JAGGUL010000112.1 GCA_021158525.1 Candidatus Hydrothermota bacterium
CTCAGATGATAAAGGACGGGAAGGAATTCACCCTGCTCGAGGGGATCATAGGGAAAGAATACGCCCTGAGGCAGGGTGAGGACGAGAGGGTTGCCAGGATCCTGTACGAGCACCTCCTGCCGAGGTTTCCCGGCGACGAGCTGCCGGAGCTCAGGGAAGCCGCCTATATCGGGATCGCGGACAGGCTCGACACCATAGCGGGATTGCTTTCGACGGGCTACGAGCCAACGGGTTCCGTTGACCCCATGGGGCTCAGGAGGCTCGCCTATGCCATTATCGATCTCGTGATCAACCTGAACATACGGATCGACCTGGAGAAGGCGCTGAGGTCCGCGGCGTCAAAGTACGATTCCACGGAGGAGATCGTCAATAAGGGCCTCAAGTTTCTCTTCTCCAGGTTCGAGAATTACCTGGAGGAGAAAGAAGGCGTTCGCTACGACCTGGTCGATGCTGTGATCGCATCGGGCGTCCGGGACCTCGTTAACCTGAGGCTGAGGGCTCTCGCCCTGAAATCGCTCCTCGAAAAGGAGCCGAAGATTTTCGAGAGGGTGGTTGTCGGGCAGAAGCGCGTTGCCAACATACTGAAAGGACACGAGGTCGGCGACAGGCCCGATCCCTCGCTCTTCGAGAAAGAGGAGGAGAGGGTCCTCTATGAGACGGCTCTCAGGCAAGATCCTGTCGTCAGGGAAAAGGTAGAGAGGGAGCAATTCGAAGATGCCCTCAGGGAGCTTCTTGTTCTGAGGGAGCCCATCGATAACTTTTTCGACAACGTCTTTGTAATGGTGGAGAACGAGAAGTTAAGGGCCAACAGGCTCTCCCTCCTTTCGTTCATAAGGAACATTTTCAGGACCTACGGAGACTTCTCCCTCATCGTAGTGGAGGTCGGCGGCTCCTGAGCGCTCCCCAGGAAAGCCCTGAGTCGCTTCCTTTCGTCGCCTTTAAGCAACACGAACCCCATAACTGATAAGAGGATGAGAATGAGAGCTCCTGGGAGATAGCCTTGCCTGTAGAATAACAGCAGAAAAATAAGAAGCCCCCCGTACATCGCCAAGCTATATTTGAGATCCGCCGGAATTCCTATAGTCCGTGGATTGACAATGAGAAAAACGTAAAAGAGAGTGACGATATGGGCGATGGCAAAGCTAAGGGCGACCCCTGTGAGCCCGAGAAGGTGCACCAGTGGTACGAATGAAACGCCGAAGGTTACTATCCAGATGAGGTCGCCGGCGAAAAAGAGGTCCATCCTGCCGAGAGAGCGGGCGACCATGGTGTAGGGAGTGTAAAGCGCTGCGGGGGTTCCCCCGACAAGCAGGATGGCCAGGTACACGTGGGCTGAAAGGTATTCCCTGCTGCTGATCAACAGGATAAGCGGCTTGCTTAGAAGAATGAGGAGGGACACGAAGAGGACGACGAGGTAGAGATAGATCTTCACGAAGGCCCGGAATGAGGATCTGAAGCCCTCTCTCAGTTCGCCTCCCCTTTCCCAGTAGTAGCTTACCTCAGGCGCTATGGAGCTGAGGGGCACGCCGAGCATCCTCCTGGCACTGGTTTCGATTCTCCTGGCCACGCTGAAGACTGCCAGGGCAGATAAGGGCAGAAATGCAGGGATCAGAGCCCTGTCGATGTACATGAAAAGGGGGGTCAGGAAGGAGCCCAGGATGGCGAAGCTCCAGAAGGGCTGAATTTCCCTCCTTATTTCTTTCAGGGATTTGAAGGAAGGTTTGACATTAGCAATAACGACCAGAGCCATCGGCAGGCTGACTCCGAAGAGGGCGATGAAAACGAGTTTCACGGTGAGCTGATTTCTGAGCAGGAAGAGCAAAAGGTTGAAGAGAAACAGCGCAGTGAGGTTATAGAAAGCCGTGAGGTGCATGCGCCTCTCCCCGACGAAATAGCTGAGGAGGAGCCCGAGGAGACTATAGAGGAAATAGGCCGGATATGCATAAAGGAGAGCCCGAAGCAGCCCTTCGCCTCTGAAAAAGAGAGAGAGGACCAGGATCACAAGCCAGAAAGGGAGGGACAGCATGGTATATGTCGAGAGCGAGAAAGCGAGGAGCCTTTTGCCCTTTCCCTTTTTGTCTTCTGCCTCATATTTGGGCACGAAGCGGGCGTAAACGAGGGGAAAGCCGAGCTGGGATAAGGTTGTGAGGAGAAGCGATATGCCTGAGGCGGCGAAAAACAAACCTACTTCTTCTTTTCCGAGAAAAGCGGTCAGGATCTTAAGCTGAATGAAGCCGAAGACCATCGTCCCCAGCAGGGATAGATAGAGATAAAAAGTGTTTCTCAGGGCTCTCATAGTTTCAGGAGAGGAAAAATTTGGCGGCCCTGTACAAAAGGGATGTCCTCGACTGAACGGGGAAATAGCCCCTTCTCGCCCCGAAGCTCTCCTTGAACTTGACTATTCCCTCTGCGTTTTTAGGGGTTACTCCGAGGTTGAAAACGCGACAGCCGCTCTCTATGGCGTCTCTGATTGTTTCGTCCACGAGGAGGTTAACCGGCCGCAGGTACAGATATTTTCTGATAGAGCCCTGAAGGAATCCCACCGCCATGCTGGGGTGGAAAAGATTTACAACTCCGGCAATGGGTTCTTCGCCGTAATAGGCGAGGAGTCCGTGGAATATTCCCGAAGGCTTGAGGTGTTTCATCAGGAGGTTGAGCTGTTCGAAGGTGAAGGAACGGGTATTCTTTTCCGCGTAAGTTGAGCTGTACATATCGTAGAAGATCTTGAGCTCCCTTTCGCTCTCTATCTTTCTCGCTGTGACGCCCCTCTTGCGAGCGACCCTCTGGGAATTTCTCTGGGCGTTGTTATAGACCTTCTCCCAGATATAATTATAGCCCTCATCGAGCTCTATAAAATGGTAGAGCTGAATAGAATAGGAAAAGCCCTTCAGCGGAGGAAGTGTGTTGTTGAAGTCGACAACATGGGTTACTGCTCCCCTGGGAGAGAGCAACTGTCGAAGGGGCTCAGCCAATGGCTTGATGTGCACGTGGTCCCTCATCAGGAATCCGCCATAAGTTCCGTAGGGCAGGGAGGAGATCCACTGTATGGGCCCTTTCTTTCTCAGAATAACGGGCATCATTCCGAGAAAATCGGAGTCTTCCTCGATCACGATGAAATGGGTCTGGGCTCCCGGTACGATTTTTTCCAGATAGGCGAGCCACTCGACCGTGTGGAAAGGCGTTGCCTCGGGTTTCGTCGTGAGCTCCTCGTAAAATCCGAGAGGAGCATCTCTCTTAGGAAGGAGCTCGACTTTCATGATTTTTGCCCCGTGATTTCGAAGAGTCTCCCGTCCTCGAGCCTGTAGTTCCTGGCGGTCAGCTCCTTGATTTTCTCGTTGTGGGTGACTATCAACATCGTCGTTCCTAAATTCTCATTCAAATCTCTGAATAACTCAAGAAGGGATAAAGCATTTTTGCTGTCCAGGTTACCCGTGGGCTCGTCGGCGAGGAGTATTTCGGGGCCATTTATGAGGGCTCGGGCAACCGCCACTCTCTGCCTCTCTCCGCCCGAAAGTTCGTCAGGCCTGTGCTTGAGCCTTTCTTGTAGCCCGACGAGGGTGAGCAGCTCTTCTGCCTTTTCCATCGCCTCTTTTCGGGCTTTCCCGCCTATAATCGCGGGCAGCGCGACGTTCTCCAGGGCGGTGAATTCGGGGAGCAGGTGGTGAAACTGGAAAACGAAGCCTATGGCGCTGTTCCTGAGCTCTGACAGGGCGACATCGTCCATGGATAGATAGCTTTTCCCCTTGAGCAGCACCTCGCCCCCCGTAGGGGGCTCGAGGGATCCCAGAATGTGGAGGAGGGTGCTTTTGCCCGAACCCGAGGGGCCGAAGATCCCAACGGTTTCCCCCTTCTCTATCATCAGGTTCACATCTTTCAAAACTTCGAGCACCTGAGGGCCGGTTCTGAAGACCTTTCTTATGTGTCTCGCCTCGAGTATGACTTCTTTATTCATATCTGATAGCCTGGCTTGGAGGAAGGCTGGCAGCTTTCTTTGCCGGGTAGAAGCTCGCGATGAGCACGATCAGAAAGGCCGACAGGAGAATGGTAACCACATCCTCAGCCTGAATGAGCACGGGGAGCCTGTCGATAAAGTAAACCCCCGGGGGCAGGTTGATCAGGTGGAGCCTCTCTATTAATTCTCCAGCAGCAATGCCGAATAGCGCTCCCAATATGGCTCCCAGATTTCCTATCAGTATTCCCACGAACAGGAAGATTCTCTGTATCCCCCTTTTCGTGACGCCCAAGCTCCTCAGAACGCCTATCTCCCTTGTTTTGTCCTTAACAAGCATGGAGAGGGTCGCCACTATGCCGAAGGAGGCGACGATAACGATCAATATCAGCACGATAAACATGGCAAGCTTCTCGAGTTTGAGGGCCGAAAAGAGGCTCCTGTTCATATCGATCCAGGTCGTAACCCTGAAGGGATAGGAAAGAACGCCTGTAAGTTCCCGCGCCACATAGGGGGCCTTCGCGGGGTCCTTTACGTCGGCCTCTATGCCCGACACGGCGACCTCAAAGCCCGTGAGATCTGCGACATCCGCGAGGTTGGCGAGCACGAAGCTGGTGTTGTAATCGTAAAGGCCCGCGTCGAATATACCGGCGACGATCAGTTTTCTCGATATGAGAGTCATGCCGAAGGGAGTTTCCACTGCGTTGAGTGCAGAATAAAGAGATATAGTATCTCCGGGGAGGACTCGCAACTTAGCTGCCAGGTCTGTTCCCAGAAGCACATTGCCGGTGTCGAGGTCAAATTCCCCCATCACGATCATTTTCTCGAGCTCTTTTCCCTTAACGCCGCCGTCAGAGGGTATCCCCTTGATGACGACTCCGTCAGTGTATATGTCCTTTTTTATCATCCCTTTCGTGTAGATGTAAGGCGCATAATTGGCGATTTCCTTCACGTTTTTGAGCTTTTCCTCGATGGAGGAAAGGCTTTCCACCGGCTGGTCGTAAAATCTCGTGATCAGGATGTGGGGCGTGAGGCCGAGGATACGCTTTCGGAGTTCGCTGTGGAAACCGCTCATTATCCCTATGACTATGATGAGGGTTGCCACTCCTATGAAAACCCCGGCTATGGCAAAGGAGGCGAGAAACGAGATGAAGCCCTTCCTCGTGATCCTGAGGTAGTGGAGGCCGATGAAAATTTCCGGTTTCCTGAACATTCAGGAACGGGGTTTCAGGTGAGGAAAAGTGATCGTATCCCTTATGGAGGGCTGGTCGGTCAGGATCATCACCAGTCTGTCCACTCCGATGCCGATGCCGCCGGCTGGGGGCATTCCGTGTTCCTGAGCCAGAAGGAAGTCCTCGTCGATCTCAGGGGGAAGTTCTTCGTCGCCCTTTTTCCTGAGTTTCACGAGCTCCCCAAACCTCTCCCTCTGGTCAACGGGATCGTTGAGCTCTGAGAAGGCATTTGCCACCTCCATTCCTGCCACGAAGAGTTCAAACCGCTCCACCAGCCTCGGGTTTTCCCGGTGTTTTTTGGCCAGAGGCGACAGGACTAAGGGATGATCGAGGACAAAGGTCGGGTTGATCAGCTTTTCGCCAACCAGCCGGTCGAAGATCTTGTCCATTATCTTGTGGTAAGGGAGCTTTTCGGCCCCGGGAATCCCCAGCTCTTCAGCTGCCTTGCGGATTTCATCGATTTCCATGTCCAGGGGGTTTTTGCCGAGATATTTTTCTATTTCGCCGACGAAACTCACCTTTTTGTAGGGCCTTTTGAAGGATAGTTTCATCTCCCCATACTGGATTTCCGTGTCGCCGTGTATCTCCTGAACCAGCGATGTCAGCAATTCCTCGGCAAGCTCCATCATGTCGTTGTAGTCCCAGTAGGCGGCGTATGCTTCGAGCATTATGAACTCCGGATAGTGGAGGCGGTCGATCCCCTCGTTCCTGAAGTCCTTTGAGATCTCGTATACCCTTTCAAAACCACCGACGAGTAGCCTTTTCAGATAGAGCTCATCGGAGATGCGGAGATAGAGCCTGGCATCGAGGGCCTCCGAGTATGTCGTAAAGGGCCTGGCTGTTGCCCCGCCGTAGAGCGGCTGGAGGACAGGTGTCTCGAATTCGAGGAACCCCTTTCTGTCCAGAAAATTACGCAGTTTCGATATGATAAGGGATTTTTTCTTCATCACTTCCCGCGCTTCCGGATTCACTATGAAATCCAGGTATCTTTCCCGGTAACGCAGTTCTTTGTCCCGCAATCCATGCCATTTTTCCGGCAGGGGATAGAGGCTTTTTGCGATGAGACTGAATTCCTCGGCGAGAACGGAGATCTCTCCCGTTTTCGTTTGGAAGACCTTTCCCTCAACGCCGATTATGTCGCCGATGTCCAGGTATTTTCTGGCGAATTTGAGGGGTTCCATCTCCTCAACGTGAGGAGATAGCCTGGATGTGCCTTTCTGAAAAGCTATCTGGATGTCTCCCGATTCATCGCGGATGTGCGCGAAGATCAGCTTGCCGAAGACCCTCTTGGACATTATGCGTCCGGCGACCCTCACCTTCTTTCCTTCGAGAAGGGGAAAGGAAGCCTTTATTTCTTCGGCCCGATGCGTTGTCTCGTAAGAATAGGGATAGGGGTTGATCCCCATTTTTCTGAGTTCTTCGAGCTTTTTAAGCCTGACGTGATATTCTTCAGGTTTCTCCAAGGATGTCCTCCGATTTCAGAGTTTATTTATAAACCAAATCGGGCTTTAAAACAACCAGCGGCCTTCCTATTTCGTTCCCCTCTTCCTCAAAATTAGTTCTTACCGAAATCTTCGTTTTCTTACTCATCGCTGGTTAACCTCCTTTCCTCCTGTGAACCCTCTCAAGCTGATTATACAACCTGACTATAGCCCTGTTAATTTC
>JAGGUL010000054.1 GCA_021158525.1 Candidatus Hydrothermota bacterium
ACTCATGGGAAGGTTCCCTTTCATTTCTGGGACCTCCTTTCTCTGGGTCTTTTAGCCTGATATTTTGATGCCCAGAGAGAGGAGGTTCCAATATTTTCATGCCAGCTTCGTGTACCATAACAGATGATTCATCGTTTGTTTTTCGAGTACCTTTTTGATGATGCATGCCGTTCCCTTGAAATGGGCGGGTTGTGGTAGTAAAATTGCCAAAATGGAAATAGTTGGAAAGAGCCACAGGAGATACGATGCGCTGTATAAGGCGCGGGGAAAGGCGGTCTATGTCGATGACCTCTATTTCCCCCACATGCTTTATGCCGGAGTCAAAAGAAGCCCTCACCCCCATGCCCGGATAAAGAAAATAGATCCAGGTGGCCTAAAAGGAAAGAAAGATGTTTTCTTCGTCTCCTACGAGGACATCCCCGGCGCCAACAAGCTTCCCATCATTTTCGATGACTGGCCTGTCCTCGCCCCGGGCGTTGCCAGGTTCGCGGGCGAGGCCGTGGCGCTCGTTGCAGCGCCGAAAAAGGAGTTAATCCCCGAACTGCTCGACGAGATCGAGGTGGAATATGAGCCCCTTGAGGCGGTCTTCGATCCGGAGCTCTCCATGAAATCGAAGGTCAGGCTATTCGGAGACAACAACGTCTTCGCCAGCTACTATTACGACACGGGGGATATAGAGAAGGGTTTCCAGGATGCCGATGTGATCGTAGAAGACACTTACAGGACGCCCTATCAGGAACATGCCTACATCGAGACCCAGGGTATGGTGGCCGTGCCGACGCCTGACGGCGGCATGGAGATTTATGGCTCGATGCAGTGTCCCTTCTACGTGCAGAAGGCCGTCGCCGGAGTTCTCGGGATCGGGATGAACAAGGTCAGGGTGGTTCAGATGGAGACGGGCGGAGCCTTCGGCGGAAAGGAGGACATGCCCTCCCAGGTGGCATCCCAGGCTGCTCTCCTGGCTTACGTATCGGGACACCCCGTTAAGCTCATCTATTCTCGAGAGGAAGACATCCTCTCCATGTCCAAGAGGCACCCGGGCATAATCAAATCCAGGGTCGGAGCGAAGAAGGACGGGACGCTCGTCGCCGTGGATACCACTTATATCCTCGATTCTGGAGCGTACGCCACACTTTCTCCCGCCGTTCTCTGGAGAGGAACCGTACACGCCTGTGGGCCCTATCGAGTTCCCAACGTGAGGGTGCGCTCCTATGCCGTGGCGACGAACAAGGTGCCCTGCGGAGCCTTCAGGGGGTTCGGCGCTCCTCAGGTGATCTTCGCCATGGAATCCCAGATGGACAGGATAGCGGAGGAACTGGGAATGGACCCCGCCGAGCTCAGGGAGAAAAACCTTGTGCGCGAGGGGGACACCATGCCTTACGGGCACAAGCTCGCGGGCAGCGTGGGCACTCTCGAGACCCTGAAGAAAGCCGTGGAGAAATCAGGCTGGAAGGAAAAAAGAAAAACATACGGCAAAGAAGAAGGCTTCAAAAAGAGGGGCATCGGGCTCGCCACCATATTCTACGGCGTGGGGCTCGGAGCAGCCGGCAAGCAACTCGATCGCTCCGGAGCTTACATCCAGATCACGGAGGACGGAAAGGTCGCCTTCGCGGTGGGCACGACGGAGATGGGCCAGGGCATGAAGACCGCCCTCGCCCAGATAGTGGCCGAGGAGCTCGGCTTCCGATACGAGGACGTTGCTATACTCCCCACAGACACGTCCAGGGTACCCGATTCGGGCCCCACTGTGGCCTCGAGGGCAACGGTCATGTCAGGGAACGCCCTTAGAAACGCGGCAAAGCCCCTGAGAGAGACGCTTATCAAAATTGCTTCGGAGCTTCTCTCCGTTCCTCCCGAAAAAATAGAGCTCAAGCTCGGCGATGTTTACGTTGACGGCTCTCCGAAGTTGTCCCTGGACGAATTGATCAAAGAGGCTTACAGACGAAGGGAGCACATGGCCTCTCAGGGTTATTACGTGGCTCCCCATACTTCATGGGAGAACAAAGAGGGCGGTGAGGCCTATATGGTCTATGCCTGGGCGACAAAGATCGCCGAGGTCGAGGTCGACCTCCTCACGGGTGAAGTAAAGGTGCTCAGGATCACATCGGCCCATGACGTGGGCAAGGCTGTCAATCCGACCCTCGTGGAGGGACAGATCGAAGGTGGAGCCATACAGGGCATGGGCTATGCCCTGATGGAGGACATCCTGACCGAGGGAGGAGAGATCATAAACAACAACTTCTCCACCTATATAATTCCGACGATAGTCGACGCGCCCGAGATAATCCCCATCATAGTGGAAAGGGAATTCGACAAAGGTCCATATGGTGCCAAGGGGTTCGCAGAACAGCCCCTCATGGGAATTGCCCCAGCCATAACCAACGCGATATACCATGCGACGGGAGTGAGGATAAAAGAACTTCCGGCCACGCCGGAAAGAGTTTTCGAGAAGCTCCTTAAAGCTGGGAAGGTGGAATTGTGGAAAGAAAAATAGTCCTGCAGGTAAACGGCGAGGAATATGAGGTCTTCGTGGACCCCGCGAAGCCCCTTCTGAACGTGTTGAGAGATGAATTCGGACTTACTGGCCCCAAGGAGGGCTGTGGCAAGGGCGAATGCGGTGCCTGTACCGTTCTCCTGGACGGTAAACCGGTGCCTTCCTGCCTGGTGCTCGTGGGGCAGGCTGAAGGACATACCATTCAGACGATAGAGGGCCTTGACCCCGACGACCCGCTTATCCGGGCCTTCGCCGATGAGGGAGCGGTGCAGTGCGGTTTCTGTACACCCGGCTTCATCATGGCAGCAAAGGCTCTGCTCGAGCGCAACCCCGATCCCAGCACGGAGGAGATAAAAGAAGCCCTCTCGGGCAACCTCTGCCGCTGTACGGGTTATGCCAAGATAATAAGGGCCGTTAAAAGGGCCGCCGCTGTGCTTCAGGTCGAGAGAAGATGAGAAGGGTCTTTGAGGAAGCTCTGAGGGCAATGGAGTCGGGAAGGGCGTCAGCCCTCGTTCTATTGACGAAAAAAGAGGGCTCCTCGGCGAGGGATCCCGGTGCAATGATGCTCGTCCTGGAGGACGGAAGCACCGTGGATACCGTGGGCGGCGGGATCCTCGAAGAGAGACTCAAAGAGGAAGCTCTAAACGCGATCAGGGATGGAAAGACGAGAAATATCAGCTTCGCCCTCGACGAGACATCGAAGGGCGATCTCAACCTCTATTGCGGGGGAAAGGTGGAATTCGCCGTGATTCCGCTTTATCCCCAGGAAAAAC
>JAGGUL010000068.1 GCA_021158525.1 Candidatus Hydrothermota bacterium
CTTCTATCTACGTGAGCTACATAACCGCCGATACCCTGTGGGGTAATACAAAACTGTATACAACTTACTGGGAAACTGATGGCGACACATGGGCGGAAGCCGATACCTTTGCCGACTATTCACCGGAGCTGATCCGGCCGGCACAGGGGTGGGAAGGGCCCGGATCGCCAGCCCTGGTTTACGTCGGCCAGGGTGCCCAGAACGTCTATTACGACTCCTGGTCCAACACCGATGTAGAGGAAAATCCCCGGTCCGAGCCCGAAGCTGCAGCTGTCGAGGCATCACCTAACCCCTTCAGCGGGGACGTGAGGATAAGGTTCCTTCTTCCGACAGACGGGAGAGTTTCCGTCAGGATCTACAATGCGGCCGGCGAGGCTATTGCATCTCTCCACGAGGGCGACCTGAACGCCGGATATCACACCTTCAACTGGAACGGCAGAAACAGGTGGGGCAAACCCGTGCCCAGGGGAATCTACTTCCTCTACGTAGAGTCGAAGGCAGTCAAATTCTCCAGGAAGCTAATCAAAGAATGAGCAAATCCCGGTGGGGCGGCGCGTAAGCGCCGCCCCACAAAATTCCTGAAACGCTTGAAGTCCCTCTTAGAAAAGATTGAAGACCACCCGTTTTCCTTCCTGAGCGGTTTTGCCGGCCTTCTCTCGGTTATCTACGTGAGAAATTTCCTTGAAAGTTCTCTCGAGGGCGACCTCATCCTCGGATTTTCTCCGATAACGGCCAACTCCTTCTATTCCATGTTCCTGCATTTCTCCCTTTTTTACATCTCTCTCTACCTATGGTTTCTTCTCCTCCTCCTGATCCTGACCGGCGAAAGGATCGAAAGGCTTGCCCGGGTCCTTCTCTGGGGAATGGGGGTCATACTCATTGTTCCCCTGATAGACTACGTCCTCTCCCACGGGGCAGGGTACAAGCTCACCTACCTCAAGGGTGCGGAGGAAATCCACAGGATCCTCGACTTCTTCAACTTAAAAAGGGACATAGTGCAGGCAAGCCCGGGCCAGCGGGTTGAGATACTGCTGGCTATGGCCGGTGCCGCTTCCTACGTTTACTATAAGAGGAAAAATCTGTTCAGATCCCTCCTCGCCATTCCTCTGACCTATATCCTGATCTTTCTCCACGGGATCTACCCGAACACAGCTGCTAAACTCCTCGCCTCTCTTCCCACCTCAAAGGTCTCTTTCGGGACCGTTCTCACCGGTGGTATCGCCGGAACTGATAGCCAGAACTACGCCCTCCTCTTCACTTTCTCCTGCCTCTTCGCGGGATGGCTCATACTTTTGAGATCGAAAGAAAAGAAGCTGCCCCGTCCCAATTCGAAGGCCTTTCTCCTGCCTTTACTTTTCTCCGTCTCCGCCCTCCTCGGCCTTCTTTCACTGAGGGGGATCTACAGGCTGGCCTTTTCAAACCCCGTGAACGTACTGACGGTGTTCGGAGGAGCTCTATTGCTCTTCATAATCTATCAATCGAGCAAAACCCGGGGGGAGATCAGGAATATGCTGGCAGTATCGGCGCTGTTCCCCGGAATCGCTTTGGGCCCCCTGTATTTCCTTGCGGTCATCCTGACAGCTTTGCTGATCAAAAGGCGTGCAGGCCTTCTCATGGCTTCTCTCATCTCCATTTTTGCCGGGATAGGTCTCGTTTACGGCGGGAAAACTCATCTAATTCTGTCTCATAAGGGAAGGGAGATAAAAGCCGCGGAGCTCATGGCCTTCGACCTTTTCCTCGAAAAAGACACAAGAGAGGCCCTCGATCTCTATAAGAGGCTCGTCGGGCATACCGGCTCCGAAAAATACAAAATCAGAGAGGCGCAGTGCCTCGTGAAGCTCGGCTTTCCCCACGATGCCCTCTCTCAGCTCAAAAGCCTGAAAAATCCAGGGTACGAGGGTTATTTGACTCTCGGTGAAGTCTATGAGATCCTCGATCATCGCCGCGAGGCTTCAGAGCTTTATCAAGACGCATCCACAAAACCCTATGATCCGGCGGGCTTCCTCATATCTGGGGCGAGAGCCCTTGCCCGCTCGGGGGATAAGGAGGGCCTTCTGAAACTGGTAAAAAGGGCGGAAAGGCACGGGGCTCCCCCTCACGTGAGATACCAGGTCCTGGGCGACTACTACTTGAGAAAAGGCAAACCCCAAAGAGCCATAGAGGAATTTCGCAGAGCTCTGAACCTCTATCCCAGGGACAAAATATCACTGGCGGGCCTGGGATATGCCTATTATTCGCAGGGAAAAATCGATTCGGCTTTGACCTTCTTCGAAGAAGCCATGATTTGGTCTCCCCGGGATTACGCGGTGTATAACAATATCGGCGCCTGCGAGCTCAAAAAAGGTAACCTCAAAAAGGCACTTTACAACTTTCGCAAGTCCCTGAAGATAAACCCATCGCAGTATCAGGCCTATTTCAACATCGGACTCGTATACGAGATGGCTGGCGACACCCTCAACGCCGTCAAGTACTACAAAAGAGCCCTGGACCTCAACCCCTTCTACGAGGATGCGAGACGGGGCCTGTCCAGACTGGGGGGCGCGAATTGAAGGGCATCTCGATTTCTTTAAGAAATTCCCTGAGGGGCAGTCGACTCCTGATATCGCTTCACTACCTCTTCCCGGTAGCCCTGGGAGTCTTCCTGGGAAGCAAAATTTACGGCAAACCCATTTTTATCGGAAAAGCCGTGCTTGTATCTCTGAGCGTGCTTTTCTCCTTCTTCGCATCCATTGTACTTAACGATTTCAACGACCTCCTCATAGACAGGATAACCGGAAAGGAAAACCCTTTAAAAGGCGACATAGACAGCTCAGGATATCGAATTTCCGGATTTCTCTTCTTCCTGATTTCCCTGTTCATAGCCCTTTGCGTGAGCTACAGGATGTTTCTGATAGTCCTTCTGGGCAACGTATTGCACTTCACTTACTCCTCTCCCCCTTTCCGTCTCAAGAGGTTTTACCCAGTATCCGTATTTCTTCTCGCACTCGGGGCGCTCCTCGCGGCCATAGCAGGCTTCGCCATCTATGAATCGGCCCGCCCCCTTCTCGCCTTCCCGCTGAAAGCCTCTCTCTTCATCGTGATCCCCCTCTTCTTATCCCTCAACTTCAGGGATCTCACCGATTTCGAGGGGGACATGGCAGATGACGTGAGCACCCTCTTCACAATCCTGGGCCCTGCGAGGGGAAGAAGGGCAGCGGCAATCCTCATCTTCCTCGGATATCTGAGCACTTCCCTTATCCTCGGGTATCCCCCTCTCCTCATCATCTCCGTTCCCCTGGGAATTCTCAGCGCCCTCGTCGTCCTGAGGGAACCCTTCAGAGAAAAACACATCTTCCTCATCTATTTTCTCTTTGTGGCGGCGCTCTCGGTCCTCTTCAACTTGAAGCCCGAGATTATAGTCAGATAAGGATCACCTGTCCTGTCTTCCCCCGGAAGGCTCCTGCCTTTAAACTTATGAAAACTTTTTCAAGGAGGTTTGAGATGGCCTTCTTCGTGGCGCGCGATGATGAGATCAAGAGCGGGAAGACGTCGGACATCTATTTCGTCAGAACCGAGGAAATCCTCAGGAAAAAGGGCGTTCACAAAAAAGTTACAGCTGAATTCACCGTATCCAAGCTACCCGCATCCTATGAGTGGGCGATATTTGGCGGTCTCGCCGAGGTGATCGAACTCCTCAAAGGCAAGGAAGTGGACCTCTATGCCCTTCCTGAGGGAACGCTTTTCAGGAACAGGGACATAAGGGGGATTCCAATCCCCGTCATGGTCCTGGAGGGAGATTACCTGAACTTCGCCGTCTACGAGACGCCCGCGCTCGGGTTTATCTGTCAGACCTCGGGCATAATGACAAAAGCGGCAAGAGTGCGGAAGGCCGCCGGCGATGCCGTAGTGCTATCCTTCGGGATAAGGCGGATGCACCCTTCCATCACTCCCCTCATCGACAGGGCGGCCTACATAGGGGGCTGCGACGGCGTATCGAGCGTCAAGGGAGCGGAGTTCCTGGGATTGAAGCCCTCGGGAACAATGCCCCATTCACTCATCATCGTGATGGGAGAAGAAGAAGCATGGAGGGCTTTCGATGAGCTGATGGCGGAGGACGTGCCCAGGATCGCCCTCATCGACACGTACGGAGATGAAAAAACTGAGGCGATAAAGGCCGCGGAAACTATAAGGAATCTGCTCGCAGTGAGGCTTGACACCCCGGGATCGAGACGCGGGGACTTTCCCTCGATCATACGGGAGGTCCGATGGGAGCTCGACATAAGGGGCTTCGAGAAAGTAGGGATCTTCGTGTCGGGCGGGCTCGACGAGAACACGATCCCGCCGCTTCTCGAAGCCGGCGCCACGGGTTTCGGCGTCGGCACCAGCATCTCAAATGCTCCGACCATCGATTACGCCATGGATATCGTGGAGGTGGAGGGAGAGCCCAGGGCCAAGAAGGGAAAGTACGGAGGCACAAAGAAGGTCTATCGCTGCGCGAGCTGCCTCAATTACGTCGTGACAGGCAGCGATACGCCTCCCTCCAAGTGCCCCCTCTGCGGAGGGGAGATGAAAGAAGCTCTGGTACCATATCTCAAGGCAGGAAAGCCGGTGAGAGAACTGCCCTCCCTCGAAGAAACGAGGAAGTACGTCCTCGCTCAGCTTGAGCGAGCAGAGCTCTGATCTCTCGACTTTTTAGTTTTTGTCCCGAGGCCGATTTGGCCTGGAGACGATCAGGACTGCTTGGGCCTCGCGAAAACCATTCTTCCGGCCTCTGTCTGTAACACCGAGACAACTATGCAGTTAATGTCCCTTCCCATGAACTGATAACCGTTCTCTACGACAACCATGGTGCCGTCATCGAGATAACCCACGCCCTGCGTCTCTTCCTTGCCCTGTTTCACGACTTTCACCTTGATCTCGTCGCCGGCCATTATAACCGGCTTCAGGAGGAAAGTGAGTTCGTTCACGTTCAATACCTTTATTCCATGGATGTCAGCGATCTTCTTCAGGTTGTAATCAGTGGTTATTATCTTGGCTTTCTTCGCCTTCGCGAGCTCGATGAGCTTCAGGTCCACCTCTTTGATCCTCGGGAAATCGTCGGATATTATGTGTATGCTTATGGAATCCAGCTTCTGCATTTCTTTTAAGACGTCCATTCCTCGCCTTCCGCGGGTCCTCCTGACGTGGTCTTTTGAATCGGCTATCCTCTGAAGCTCTTTCAGGATAAACCTCGGAACGAGCACCTCTCCCTCGAGGAATCCGCTCTTGGCCACTCCGAGTATCCTGCCATCTATAAGCACGCTGGTATCGAGGATCTTGGACGAACAGGACGCCGTCGTGACCCTGGGCCTCAAAAAGAGGTTGAGTATCCTGAGCTCGTGCCTCTTGTGGTAAGTGAAGCTCCCGAAGATGTAGATGCCTATGAGGTTCATCGCAACATACACCCAGAAGCTTGCGGGCCTCATAAAGGGAAGTAGCGTAATAATGAAAGCGAGTATGCTGGAAATGATCACTGCCAGGGCTATGCCCACATAAAAAGCCAGCACATCCCGTGACCGCCTGGTGGAGATGAAGTATTCGATACTGAAGACCACCAGGCTGATCACCACAGCACCCAGGGTACTGACTTCATTGGTAAAACCCGATTTGAGGCCCGCATATCTTATGAAAAACACCATCAATATGAAGAAGAACAGCCTGTAAAAAGCTACCCAACGCATATTTCTATCACCTCGTTTATATCATTTATACCCACAATTTCGATTCCGGGATCCCCATCAATTTTCGACCCGGCCGGGACGAAGGCCCTTTTCATGCCCATCCTCCTGGCCTCTCTCAGCCTCTGAGCGAGGCCCCTGACTGGCCTTATCTCGCCGCCGAGCCCGACCTCTCCAACAAAAAGGTCGGTCCCGGAAAGGGGCTTCTTTTTCCGGGAAGACACTATGGCCACGGCAACGCCGAGATCGGCAGCCGACTCGTTGATCCTTATCCCCCCAGTGACGTTGATGAAGACATCGGACTTCCTGAGGAGCAAACCCGTCCTTTTCTCCAGAACGGCGAGCAACATGGAAAGGCGCTTCACGTCATAACCTGTCGCGGTTCTCTGAGGAACTGCAAAGGGACTGGACAAAACAAGGGCCTGGACCTCGACGAGGAGGGGCCTGACTCCCTCGAGAAGGGCTGTCAGCGCCACCCCTGTTCTCTCTCTCCTCTCTTCCGATATGAAGAGAAAAGAGGGGTTCTCCACCTCCACCAGGCCTCTATCGCCCATCTCGAAAACCCCGATCTCATCCACGGACCCGAACCTGTTCTTGATGCTCCGCAGTATTCTCAACCCCGAAGTCCTCTCTCCCTCGAAGAAGAGGACTGCATCCACCATGTGCTCGAGCGTTCTGGGGCCAGCCAGTGTGCCATCCTTGGTCACGTGTCCGACTATGATAACGGTGCAGCCCGTCCTTTTGGCGAACCTGAGAAGCTCGGCTCCGCATTCCCTGACCTGACTGACCGTGCCCGGTATGGACTGGAGGGACGGATGATAGACGGTCTGTATCGAATCGACAAAGAGATAATCGGGGGAAAATTCCGAGGCAACCTCCAGTATCCTCTCCAGGTCAGCCTCCGCCAGGGCCTCGATGCCATTTAGATCGATGCCCAGCCTCTCCCCCTTTTCCCTGAGCTGGCTCAGGGACTCCTCTCCCGTGACGTAAAGCACCTTCCTTCCGGGACCCGCCAGCCTGCTCGCCACCTGGAGCAAAAGCGTTGACTTGCCGATCCCGGGATCCCCTCCTATCAGAATAAAAGCCCCCTCGGGAATCCCGCCTCCTATCACCCTGTCAAACTCCTTTATCCCGGTGGCGACCCTGCCCCTTTCCTCGCCCCTCACCTGGCTGAGCTTCACCCTGGTACTCCTCTCCCCTCCTCCCGAGAGCCAGGATCTTCCCTCGCCCTTCTTTCTCTCGCTGGAAACTTCCTTGAAGGAATTCCATGCCCCGCACACAGGACAGCGTCCGAGCCATCGCGGAGACTCGTAGCCGCAATTCTCACAAACGTATACGCTTTTCATCCTGTCCTTAACCATCAGAAGATTTTGACCGTTATATAGCGTCTCGGATTCTCCCTTATGTCAAGGAGAAGCTCCTCCAGGGATCGAAGGGCCGAATCAGCCCGGTAATAGAGGTCGTCTTCCTGAAGGAGTTTCCCCAGCGTGCCACGGCCTTCGAGTATAAGGCTCTCTATGCTGTCCAGTTTAGTGACAACGAGATCGAGTTTCTCCCTGCTCGTATCGACATCGGCGGACTTTTCGGCGAGCACCTTGCGCAGGTCATCCACCAGCGAGTTTATGTTCTCGAGAGTCCTGGCGAGCCTTCCGCTCGCCCCTCCGATCACATCTTCGGCTTCACCCATGAGCCTCAATCCGCCCACCAGGAGGGAATCGGAGCGCCTCAGAAATTCAGCGAGACGGGATATAACGTCTCCGAGATCTTCCTTTGCGATGCCGGGTATCGTGCTCCAATCGGGCAACGGCTCTCCCCTGCCGAGCCTTATGCCGAGGCGCATCTGACCTATGATCCCCAGGCTCTCGAGCCAGGCGGTGGCCCCTTCTCTCAGGCGATACCCATCGATCCACACTATGACGATCACGCTATCGGGAAAGAGCTCTATGTCCTTCACCCTCCCCTTGGGAACCCCCAGAATCGTGACGACATCGCCCTTATTTATCCATCCCACTTCCTTGAACTTTATCCTGTAGTAATGCTTCTCCTTGCGTATCTTGAACTCGTTGAGCCAGGAATAGCCAAAAATAAGAAGCACCAGACCCAGGGCGACAAGAAGGCCCACCTTAACCCTGTGTTTTCTCTCCTCCCTATCGATAACCATAGGTAGTCACCACAAAGGGCGTTCCGAACCTGTCCACATAGATCCGGAGAAGCCCTCCTTTTTTAATCTTCTTCAGAACTTTCTTTAGTTCCTCCACGTCGTTAACCTGAGTGTTGTTGACCCTGAGTATCACGTCTCCCCTTGTGAGCCCGAGAGAATAAGCGTGAGACCCTGGCCTGACCTTCAGAACGAGAACGCCTTTCCCGATCGAGAGGTTGTACTTCCTGGCAATGGCATTGTTGACCGTAACGGCAAGTATCCCGAATTCCAGGTCTTCGGGATTTTCCTCTATGAGGGAGGCTCTCCCCTTAAGCCTCCTCTCCTCACCCTCGTGATCCACCAGAAGCTCGATCTCCTCTCCCGGAATCAACGCATAGGTCACATCCTCCCAATCCCCCTCGTTGTATATCTTCCGCCCGTTGACCTCCTCGATTATGTCCCCTTCCGACAACTTGCCGGCAAAGGGCCCATCCTCGTCAATCGATGTGACCGCCACCCCCCGGGTCTTTTCGTAGCCGAGTCCCTCCCTGATCTCTTCGGTCAGGTTCTGAACCATCACTCCGAGATAGCCCTCCCTGACCTTTCCGTATTTCTCAAACTCGGGAACGAACTTCTTCACGAGGTTTATGGGAATGGCAAAGCCTATCCCCTCGCTTCCTCCCGATGACGTGATTATAAAGGTGTTCACGCCGATAACCTGTCCCAGGCTGTTCACCAGAGGGCCTCCGGAATTTCCGGGGTTAATGGCGGCGTCGGTCTGTATCATATCCCGGTATATCCGCTCTCCTCTCCCCTTGAAAGTCCTGTGCAGGGCCGAGACAACCCCGACGGTCACCGTGGGCTCCAGGTCCTCGAGCATGTAGCCGAAGGGGTTCCCGATGGCAATAACCCACTCGCCGATGAAAAGGCTATCGGAGTTGCCCAGCTCGGCCACCGGCAGATCTTTTCCCTCTATCTTCAGGAGGGCGAGATCTCTCCTTTCGTCGGTGCCCACTATCTGGGCATCGAAAACCCTGCCGTCGGAAAGAGTTACCTTTATCTTCTCGGCTCCCTTTACGACGTGTTCATTGGTCACCACGTGGCCCTGTTCGTCGATTATGAACCCCGAACCCAGAGACTGAACCTTCTCCCTGTAGTACCTGGGTGGGAAAAACTCCTTCCAGAACTCGCCGAAAAAGGGATCCTCAAAAAAGGAAGGCCTCTCTGCCACAACCCTCGTGGATATGACGGAGATGGAGACGACCGCGGGCCCTGCCTTCTCAGCAGCCCTGACAATGGCATTCCGCCTGGTCGCCGTTATGTCCTCCTCTGAGCGTAAGTGGCCGAAAAACAACGGGAGAAAAACGAGAAAAATACGGACCGTCCCTCTCATTTAGCCTTACCGCCCTTTACCTTTTCCCAGTCCGCCAGAAACCTCTCTATGCCTATATCGGTGAGCGGATGTTTGACGATCTGTCGGAGAACTTTGGGGGGAACCGTCGCTATATCTGCCCCTGCAACAGCTGCCTCGAGGACGTGCATGGGGTGTCTCACCGAGGCAACGAGAAGCTCCGTCTCCACCTCATAATTCATGAATATCTCCATGGTATCCCTGACGACCTTCATTCCTTCGGTCGCGATATCGTCGAGCCTGCCGATGAAGGGCGACACGAAGGCGGCACCGGCTTTGGCCGCGAGAAGGGCCTGAAGGGGCGTGAAAATGAGGGTGACGTTGGTCCTGATCCCCTCGTCGGCAAGTCTCCTCACTGCCTTCAGCCCATCTACGGTGAAGGGTATCTTTATCACGATGTTCTTGTGAATGGCCGCAAGTTCGCGCGCCTCCTTCACCATCCCTTCGGCATCGAGGGCTATGACTTCGGCCGAAACGGGCCCCTTCACGATCTCACAGATCCTGTAAAGAATTTCCCGAGGATCGCCCTCTTCCCTCGATAAAAGCGTCGGATTGGTAGTAGCTCCTTCTATGATCCCCCAGGAAGCAATTTCCTCTATATCCGGGATATGAGCTGTATCGATAAAGAGCTTCATCGAAACTCCTCCTTTTTCAATAATAGACCCGTACGAGCGTCAAACCATGGGGAGGTGCGACGAGCACTCTCGATCTCCTCCCCCTGAAAAACCCTACAAGGCTCTTCTCTTCCAGCCTGCCCGAAGCGATCAAGACCATCGTCCCTGCGAGTATCCGCACCATCTTGTGCAGAAACCTGTCAGCTATGATCTCGAAATAGAGCTCCTCTCCCCTCTCGAGCCAGGCGGCATATTTAACATTACATGTCCCTCCTCTCTCGTCGGTCGAGAGGAGGGAAAAATCGTGCTCGCCCAGCGCCTCCGAGGCGAGCCTGTTAAGAGCCTCGAGATCGGGCTCGAAGGGACATTCCCAGGCAAATCGCCTCAAAAGAGGCGATTTGCCGAGCAACACTCTGTATCTGTAAAGCTTACCTTTTGCGCTGTATCTCGCATTGAAATCAGGCTCAGCCTCTGAGGCCTCTTTTATCAAAATATCCGATGCGGTGAGCCCGTTGAGCGACCGCTTCAGGGATTCCACATCCACGTCAAAATCGGTGTGAAGACTGGCAACCTGTCCCTCAGCGTGAACTCCCCTGTCGGTCCTCGAAGCGCCGACGAGTTTAAACTGTCCCTCAGGGAAAAGAACCCTCAGAGCTTTCAGAAGTTCTCCCTGAACGGTCCTCACCAGAGGCTGCACCTGCCAGCCATAAAAATCCCCCCCATCATACTCTATAAGAAGCCGTATCACCATTATGCATAAAGCCTTATTTCGCAGAGATTATAAAACAAAGGCAATTTGCTGTCAATCGAGGGAAACTCTGTTATAATTAAGAAAATGCTCCCGCCTGCAGAGATCAAAGTAAGGGCAGAGAAACTGCTGAGATACATGAAAAAATGCAATCTCTGTCCGGTAAAATGCGGAGCAAACAGGCTCAGCGATGAAAAGGGGCTCTGCGGTGTCGGCAGGCACGCCCTCGTGTCCTCCTACGGGCCCCACTTCGGCGAGGAACCTGTTCTCGTCGGAAGAAGGGGGTCGGGGACGGTCTTTTTCGCCGGATGCTCAATGCATTGCGTTTACTGTCAGAACTATGAGATAAGTCAGCTAAAACTGGGAAGAGCGACGAGCCCGCACGATCTTGCAGATATATTTCTCGAAATTCAGGAGATGGGCTGCCACAACCTGAACCTTGTAACCCCCTCCCATGTCGTCTCCCAGATCGTCGAAGCCCTATCGATCGCCAGGGGGAGGGGGTTTGACCTGCCCGTGGTTTACAACTCGGGAGGCTACGACAGGGTCGAGACACTCAGGCTTCTCGAAGGGATCATCGACATCTACATGCCCGACATAAAATACGGCGATTCCGAGATCGCCGAGAGATATTCAGGGGTTCCGGGTTATTTCGAGACGGCGAAGAAGGCGGTCAGAGAGATGCACAGGCAGGTGGGAGACCTCATCATCGTCGATGGCGTCGCAGTGAGGGGCCTCATCGTGAGGCATCTGGTTCTGCCCAAAGGCCTCGCGAGCTCCGAAAAAGTGTTGAAATTCTTGCGTTACGAGATATCGAAGGATACCTACCTCAACATAATGGATCAGTATTACCCGGCATACAGGGCTTTCGACTTTCCCGAACTCAGCCGAAGGATAACGGCCGCCGAGGACAGAGAGGTCGTTGAAATGGCCCTCGAAATGGGATTCCATCGGGGTATCCCCTTTGACTTTATGGGTTCGAGACAAAAGTAGTTGTCAAGCCGCGGCCTATCGGGTTATAATTCGGTTGTTCCAAAGGAGGTATCAGATGCAGGAAAAGAGGCTGAGAGGTATTATTTTTATCATTCTGACCTTCCTCACGTGGCTTCTGTATTTCAAAACGACTGCCCCCACCGTGGTATTCTGGGATGTCGGCGAATTCCTTGCCAGTTCCTATATATTGGGAATTCCCCATCCTCCCGGGACACCCCTCTACGTCATACTCGGAAAATTCTTCTCCCTGCTTCCCCTTCCGATGGCTTTCTTCTACAGGCTGCTCAACGGCGGACATCCCGTGGAGGCCGTTCTCAGGATAACGATGATCTCCATATTGAGCGGTGCTTTCACCGCCGGCTTCGGCTATCTCGTGATCGCGAGGCTGCTCAGGAAATGGGATCCCAAAGTGCCCGGTTTTATAGTTCACCTCTCAGCAATTTTCGGCGCCCTCGTGGGGGCAATCGCGGTGACGGTCTGGATGAACTCCATCGAGGCCGAGACCTATTCCCCCTCGGTGGCCGTCATGGTCTTCCTCACCTGGGTTGGGCTCAACTGGTACGACAAAAGGAACGACGCCAAGAGCCTGCGATATCTTCTCTTTGCCCTCTATTTCCTCTTCCTTTCATCGGGAATACACCTCATGCCCCTAATATTCTTCCCGGCTCTCTTCGTCTTCGTATGGGCGATAAAACCTAAACTCATCTGGGACCTGGAGTTCCTGGCGATCATCGCCCTTTCCTTCATGATAATTACCTTGATAAAACTCACCTACGAACCGACAAGGGGAGCCGTCTTCATGCACATACTGGCCTATCTCGTTCTCCTCTGGTACCTTAGGCTCAGAAATCTCCTGGACTTCGATAACATCTGGGTGATGGGTTATCTCATCGGAGGCCTCCTCATCGTGATAGGCCTCATCTCTTCGGGAGCCCTTTTCCTCTTCGTGGTCGGAACTTTTCTGGCTTTCATATCCCTCTATATGAGGGCTGACCTCCACAGGGAATGGAAGGGATTCGCGCTGATTCTGATCGTACTTGCCTTAACTACAGAATTTTACATGATCGTACGGGCCCATCATCATCCCGGGATAAACGAGGCAGATCCCGAAAACTGGAAGGCTTTCTGGGATGTGCTCTTCAGGAAACAGTACGAGCCTGCCAAGATATTCCCGAGGAGAATACCCTTCCCCGATCAGTTCAGGCTCTTCTGGCTTTACTACACCTGGCAATATTTCGGCAGCCTGACATTCATAATCCCGCTCCTGGGCATCATAGGCTTTGTGATGCATTACTTTGAGGACAGGAAGACCTTCGCCCTCGTCGGAACTGCCATGCTCATGGGCAGTCTGGGGCTCATAATCTACCTGAACCTCAAGGACTCCCCCACTCATCCCATTCACAGCTTCAACCCGAGGGAGGTGAGGGACAGGGATTACTTCTTCGCCCCGGCCTACACCTACATAGGGTTTTACGCGGGCATCGGGCTCTGGGAGATCCTCAAATTGCTCCTCGAAAACGTCAAAAACAGGCTCATACCCATCGTCACAGGGCTCGTGATCAGCATCGCTATCATAGGCTATCAGATGGCTATGGCCTATCCCCGTGTTGACAGGTCCAAGAACTACATAGCCGAAGATTACGCCTACAACATGCTCATCTCACCCAAAGGGAAGTCGGTCATGTACACAAACGGGGACAACGACACCTTTCCCCTCTGGTTCGACCAGGAGGTACTGGGCGTCCGAAGGGACGTGATCATAGCGAACCTGTCGCTCCTGAACACAAACTGGTACATAAAACAGCTGAAGAGCTGGGGCGCTCCCATCAGCTTCTCCATGTCGGAGATCGAATCCCTTCCGCCCTTCTTCAGGACGGAATGGGGAGGCATGCTCCTGAGGGACTTCATGATAAGGGACATGTTGGCCACCAGCGCCGGTTATGAAGCCGATTCCTTTTACTATCTCTACGGCGGCTCGATCAAGTTCCCGAGGATCTACCTGGCGCCCAAGGACAAGTTCCTGAAAGAGGTCATCGACGGGGCAAAATTCAAAATCCCCATCTACTTCGCCCTCACGGTCGCCAGGAATGTCTACGACGGCTGGCAGGATCACTTCAGGATGGAGGGGCTCGCTTTCAGGGTCGTCCCATACAAAGCCTCTCCCGCCGGTATTCCCGGGATGGAGGGCATCGACGTCGAGAGGACCAGGCGCCTTCTACATAACGACATGCCACCTGACGAATTCCTGAAATTGTACAAGGACACCCTGCCCCCCGACGGTGTTTTCCGGTACAGGGGCGTCTTCAATCCCTCGGTCTTCAAGGACGGAAATCACATAAAGCTCGTGAGGAACTATGCCGCTTCGGCCCTCAGGCTCGGCCTCTACCTCAATCAGATGGGCAGGAAAGAAGAAGCCGCCCAGGAATTCGACTTTGCCAACAAACTCCTCTATCAGATAATTTACATGGCCGATCACTTCGGCCTGAAGGACGAGGACCTGAAGGCGCTGCCCGAGATAAGGAACCAGATAATTGCCATCTCTCAGAGGCTCGCCGACCTCTACCGGGAACTCGGCAAATATGAACTCGCTTCAAAGACCGTCAGAGAAGCTCTTGAGCTGGAAAAAACGGGGGCTCTTTACACTGAAATGGCGATGATTTATCAGGATATGGGCGAAATCGACAGCTCAATACTCTATTTCAGGATAGCCAAAGATCTCTCTCCCAGAGAACCGGCGAACTACCTGGGGCTTCATGAGACCTACCTCGCCAGGGGAGACACGGAGAACGCCATTGACATCCTGGATCAATGGCTTAAAATCAACCCGAAAGACAGGACTGCCGAGTCGCTCAAGGTGGAGCTCGAGAAAAAATACAGCAAATCACAGAGAAAAGGGGGTTGAGAACCCATGGCACATGCATACACTCCAGGCCTCAGAGTTACGAAGGCCGCCATCATAAGAAAAGAAAGAAGATTGCCCCTTCCGGGCCAGGTTCTTGCTGAGAAAGGCGACAGGGTCAGGGCGGAGGACGTCGTCGCCCGGACCGAGCTTCCCGGAAACGTTCAGCCCATCAACGTTGCCGGACTCCTCTCTGTTCCGCCCGAGGATGTCCCCCAGCTCATGCTGAAGAAGGAGGGAGAGTCTGTCAGAAAGGGCGAACCCATAGCTCAGTCGAAGGGTTTCTTTGGCCTCTTCAAATCGACCGTCACAGCGCCCTCCGACGGGACCATAGAGAGCATCTCGCGGATCACCGGCCAGGTGATACTGAGAGAGCCTCCCATTCCCGTCGAGGTAAATGCCTATGTGGACGGGACCGTGATCGATGTCTTCGAAAACGAGGGTGTGGTGGTGGAGACTAAGGCCAGTTTCATCCAGGGAATCTTCGGCATCGGCGGCGAGAGGATCGGGATCATCAAGGCCCTCGTCGAAAATCCCGAGGACGAAATCACACCCGACCTGATCACGCCGGACTGCGAGGGAAAGATCCTGATCGGCGGTTCCTTCATCACCGCCGAAGCCATAAACCGCGCCATATCAGTGAAGGCGAAGGGAATAGTGGTGGGCGGGATCGATGACAAAAACCTCCGCGATTTCCTGGGCTACGACATCGGCGTGGCCATAACAGGCTCCGAGCAAAAGGGAATTACCCTGATGATCACCGAGGGTTTCGGAAAGCTCAGGATGGCCAAGAAGACTTTCGAACTCCTCGTTTCTCTCGAGGGCAAAAAGGCCTCGATAAACGGGGCAACTCAGATAAGGGCGGGCGTGATAAGGCCCGAGGTCATAGTCCCTCTCGGCGAGGACGCCGAAGTGAAAGAGGAAAGAGGAGAAGAGCTGAAGGAAGGACTGGTCATCGGTTCCCAGGTCAGGGTTATAAGGGAACCATATTTCGGGATGCTGGGGAAGGTGACAGCATTGCCTCCCGAGCTCAAGGAGATCGAGACCGAGGCGAAGGTGAGGGTACTCGAGCTCGAGCTCGAGGACGGCAGGAAAGTCATCATACCCCGTGCCAACGTGGAGATAATCGAGGAATAAACCCATAAGAAGGTTTTTCATCGAGACTCTGGGATGTCCCAAAAACCTCGTTGATTCCGAGGTAATCAGGGGCCTGCTGGAGAAGAAGGGCTATATCTTCGACGCTGAGAAACCTTCCTATTACATCCTGAACACCTGCGCCTTTATAGAACCTGCCCTGAGAGAATCATTTGAAGCCATTGAGAGGCTCATCGACCTCAAGAAGAAGGGCCGGATAGAGAAATTAGTTATTGCGGGCTGCCTGCCCCAGAGAAAAGCTGATTTTCTCCGGAAGATGTACCCCGAGATTGACCTCATCGTCGGCTCGTCGATGATCGGTTACATATCGGAGTTGATAGAAAAAAGAGGTTTCTACGCGAATAAAAGAAAGGCCTTTCTCTATTCCCACGATACTCCTCGTAACCTCCTCACGCCGGGACACTACGCCTATCTTAAAATTGCCGAGGGATGCTCCAGAAAATGTACCTTCTGCACCATACCGTCCATTAAAGGCCCAGTAAAATCGCGTCTTCTCGAATCGGTGCTCGCCGAAGCCCGCCAGCTAATTGAAAAGGGTGTCAGGGAACTGATCCTCATAGCTCAGGACCTCACGATGTACGGCATTGACCTCTATGGTAAGCCGGCCCTTCGGGAGCTCCTCGCTAAACTCGACGCCCTGCCCGGAGATTTCTGGATCAGGCTGCTTTACCTCCATCCCGCCGGAGTCAACAGACGCCTCCTCCAGGCCATAAAAGCGATGGACAAGGTAGTCCCCTATCTCGATGTCCCGGTACAGCACGTCTCGGACAAGCTGCTTAGACTTATGGGAAGGGCCGGGGGCGGGAAAAAGGTCAGGTGGGTCGTGGAAAAAATAAGGTCAGGCCTTCCCGGCTTTTACCTCCGCACCGAGATCATAGTCGGCTTTCCCGGCGAGAGCGATGAGGAATTCCAGGAGCTGCTCCGATTTGTCGAGGATGCCCGTTTCGAGAGAATAGGCCTCTTCAGATACTGGGATGAGCCCAGGACCCCATCGAGCCGCATGGAGGAGAAGGTCCCCGAGGAGACGATCGAGGAGAGATATGCCATCGCCTTCGAGATATCAAACCTCGTCATGGAAAGGGCACAGGAAAGGCTCGTCGGGAAAACCCTCAAAGCCATCGCCGATGAAAGCGGGGCACTGGGAACATTCCTCAGAACCCCCTACGACGCCCCCGAGATCGATATGGGGATCCGAATCGGGGAAAAACTAAAGCCAGGCCATTTTTACAAGGTAGAGGTCACGAAAAGGGAAGGTCTGAACCTCGAAGGCAAAGTCAAAAGGGGAGGAAACAACAGGTGAAAGAGCCAAAGTGCGGCGTGATTCTGGACATGGACGGAGTGATCCTGGATTCGGAGCCGATACACCTTGAGGCGACAAACAGGGTCCTGAAAAAATTCGGGGCAAAGCTCTCTTACGGGGAGAACATCTCCCTTCAGGGAATCGCCGAAATCCCGTACTGGAAGATCCTCATGGACAGGTTTGGCTTCTCAGAGGATGTCACGGTGCTCATAAAAGAGAAAGAGAAACACATGCTCGATGTTCTCTCCCGAAAAGAGCTGGCCCCCAGCGAAGGCCTCCTCGAATTTCTGAGAGCCCTTCGAAAAAGGAGAATACCGATCGGCCTCGCCTCATCGTCTCAGCTCAATCAGATCAACTTCATCCTCCGTAAACTCGGACTGAGGGAATTCTTCTCCGCCATAACCTCCGGCGAGGAGGTATCGGAGGGGAAACCCGAGCCGCAGATATATCTCGAGACCGCGAGGAGGCTCGGCGTACCCCCCGAAAGATGTGTGGCCATCGAGGACTCAAGAAACGGCCTCATTTCGGCCAAAAGGGCCGGGATGAAAGTCATCGCCTACAGAAACGACTTCGGCCTGGATGTCGACATGAAAATAAACTCTTTCCTGGAACTGAAGGACCTGAGGTTTCTCGAAGAATTAGGGCTGCTCGAGGACTGAATGGGAAAAGGACACGAATTCACAGAAGGTTCCGTGAGGCTCTTCATACCGGAAGGGGAACCCGTATTCTATAACCCCCGAGGTGCTCTTGCCCGCACCCTCGGCGTGCTCGCCCTGAGAGAGCTACTCGAGAACTTCGGGGAACCAGTTATCGCGGCTGACGCCTTCACCGGAAGCGGTGTCAGAGCCATCAGGTATGCCAAAGAGGGCGGTGCCCTGAGGGTCTTTGCCAACGACTCATCCCCCTTCGCTCTGGAGGCTGCCGAGAGAAACGCCCTCCTGAATAAGGTGCGGTCCAGGATAAAGTTCTCGTCAACCGAGAGCATAAAGTTCCTCTGGAGCCTCAAGGAAAGAGAGATCTTCCCACATTTTCTCGACCTCGATCCCTACGGGTCGCCGGCCCCCTTCATGGAGGCAGCCCTGCTTGCATCGAGAATAGGGGGATACGTTTACATAACGGCAACAGACCTGGCGCCCCTCTGTGGCATCAGGAGAGAAGCGGCCCTTCGGAACTACGGCGCCCTGACTGCAAGAACCGATTTCTGCCACGAGGCCGGAGCGAGGATAGTCATCGGAACTGCCCAGAGAATAGCGGGAAGACATGCATCCTTTTTTCGCCCTCTCATGACCTTTTATGACGGCTCTGCCCTGAGGATCCTTCTCCGCGTGGAAAGGGGAAGAAAGAGTTACCCGGGAGATCTCATTGGTTTCCTCGCCCATTGTCCGAAATGCAAACATCGGTTCGGATTCAGCATGAAGGGCAAATGGACGGTCAGATGCGAAAAGTGCGGCGCAGGGCTGGAGATAATCGGACCCCTCTGGCTCGGCGACCTGCACGATCGGGAATTCCTCAAAAGGTTAAAATTAAAGGCCGGGGAATACGGAGGCAAAGAGGGCAAAAAGATAGCGAGGCTGCTGGATAAAATGGAAGGCGAGATCGGGATGCCGCCCTATTACTTCGACATAGCCAGGGTCTCTGATATGATCGACATTCAGACGCCATCGACAGAAAAGGTCATAGAGCTTCTCAGAAGGGCTGGCTTCAGGGCCTCGAGGACACATTTCAACGGCCGCGGGATCAAAACAGACGCCGACATCTCGAGCCTCGCCGATTTGATGCCCCGGGGGCTGTGAGTTAAAATAAAAAGGCGATGAAAAAGTTCCTCCTGGTTATACTGATGCTGGCAGGGTGTGGCCACAAAGCGCCGCCTCCGGGCAAACCCGATGTGGACGGTCCGGAAGTCAGTATACTTTCGCCGCCGGATGGCTCGACGGTGAGCGGACAATTCAGGGTCGAGGTCAAAGCCGATGACAGAAGCGGCGTCTCGCTGGTGGAACTCTACGTCGGCGGAGGCAAATTCGGCGCAGATTCCGTCCCGCCTTACGAATTCGTCTTGAACGCCGATTCCATCTCCGATAGCCTCGTCTCTCTCACGGCAAAAGCCAGGGACAACTGGGATAACTGGGGCAAATCGCCCGTCGTGAAGGTCAGGATCAAAAAGGAGAATGAAGATGATAAAAACCCGGGTAATTAAAGTAGGAAACATAGAGATCGGCGGGGGGAAAAAACTCGTCCTCATCGCCGGTCCCTGCGTTATAGAGTCGGAAAAAATCGTAATGGAAACGGCGGAAAGGATTAAGAAGATCGCCGACCGGCTCGGTGTGGACTTTATTTTCAAATCCTCTTATGCCAAGGACAACCGTTCGAGCGTCGAATACTATTACGGCCCCGGGGTGGTCAGGGGCACTGAGATTTTGAAAAAGGTAAAAGAGGAATTTGGAGTCCCCGTCCTGTCCGATGTCCACTACCCCGACGAGGTCCCCATAGCCGCAGAAGTCCTTGACATCCTGCAGATCCCCGCCTTTCTCTCCATGCAGACCAGATTGACTCTGGCTATCGCGAAAACCGGCAAGGTCATAAACGTCAAAAAAGGTCAGTTTCTCGCACCCCAAGATGTCAAAAACATAATCGGAAAGATCGAATCGACGGGCAACCACAACATTCTGCTCACGGAAAGGGGAACTGTTTTCGGCTATCACAACCTGGTCGTCGACATGCGTTCCTTCAGGACGATGCAGAAAACCGGATATCCCGTGGTCTTCGACGTAACGCACACCGTGAGGGTCTACGGGATACCCTCCCGGGACAGGAGGGGCGGTCAGCCCGAGTTCATCGCTCCTCTGGCGCGTGCCGGCGTGGCTGCCGGGATCGATGCCATTTTTATCGAGACCCATCCAAAACCTGAAGAGGCCCTGTCCGATGCCGCCAGCATGCTGCCCCTCGACGAGCTCGAGCCCCTACTCAAAAAGCTTCTGGAGATCGATCGGATCGTGAAGGAATACTGAATCAAAGCCCGGCTTCCTCGAGCAGACTTTTGATGAAATCGTAGCTGTGTCCGCGGCGGGAAAAGTAGGCGATGACCTTTTCCCTCTTTTTCCTCCGGTCCATTCCCTTCCAGCGACCGGCCAATTTCAGGACCTTCTCGACCGCTTCCCTCCTGACGAAGTCCTCATCGTAAACCTCCTCAAGGGCACTCCTGGCCTCATCGCCCCTTATGCCGAATTTGCCGAGCTCGTATTCTATCAACCTCTTGCCCCAGAGTTCTCTCATCCTGCTCCTCACGAGTGACCTGGCGAAATCGGCGTCATCGAGCAACCCCGCCCTCTCGAGGTCGGCCAGGGCCTCCTCCACCTCGTCTTCCGCGAAGCCTTTTCTCCTGAGCCTGTCCTCGAGTTCTTTTTTCGATCGGGATCGAAATTTCAAAAGGTAAAGGGCGTAATCCTTGGCCTTTTTAAACCTTGGCATATTGACTTATCCCTCTCATTGCTATATATTAAGGCTCAACCCGGTACATATAAAGCTACAAACATATGTGAGAAGTTGACTTAAAGAGGGGAGATAATTTATTATTACTGCCCACGATGGAGGATTGGAGAATGCGCACGTATTTGCCTAAAATTGACGAAATAAAGCGGGATTGGTGGCTCATAGACGCCGAAGGCAAACCCCTCGGCAGGCTTGCCTCCAAGATCGCCCTTCTTCTGGAAGGCAAGAGGAAGAGGATCTATACCCCCCACATAGACACAGGCGACTTCGTGGTCGTTATCAATGCTGAGAAGGTGAAACTGACCGGGGGGAAGCTCGACAAGAAGATCTATTACCACCATTCCACCTATCCCGGAGGAATGCACACGAGAACTGCAAGAGAGCTTCTCAACAAGTTTCCCGAGAGGGTCATTCAGCTCGCAGTGAGGAGGATGTTGCCCAAAAACAAGCTTGGCAGAAAGATGTTCAGAAGGCTTAAGGTTTACCGGGGGCCGGAGCATCCCCACTCTGCCCAGATGCCCAGGCCCTTCGATATCGATAGGTTCAATTGAGGAGGCATTTGATGGAAGAAGCCAGGATATATTTCGCCACCGGCACCAGAAAGAGGGCGGTGGCAAGGGTAAGGCTGAGAGAAAGCGGAAAGGGTCGCATATATATCAACGGGAGAAGGGTGCTCGAATATTTTGGCCGTGAGGAGCTTGTGCAGCATGCACTTGAGCCCCTGCGGGTGACCGGGAAAGAGGGCCAGTTTGACGTCATAGCCAAGATCAGAGGCGGGGGAATCTCCGGTCAGGCAGGCGCCCTCCGGCTCGCCATAGCCAGGGCTCTCGCAAGCTACGACGAAGGTCTTAAAGACCTCCTGAAACGGCACAAATTGCTCACCCGTGATCCAAGGGAAAAGGAGAGAATGAAGTATGGAAAAGCCAAGAGAAGGAAGTCTCCCCAGTACTCAAAGCGCTAATACCCTCGAGCTGCCGATCGACCTGAAAGACTTACTCGAGGCGGGCGTTCACTTCGGGCACAAACGCAGAAGGTGGAACCCGAAGATGAAATCCTACATCTTCGCCGAGAGACAGGGCATCCACATAATAGACCTCAGGAAAACCCTCGAACAGCTGAAAAAGGCTTACGATACCATAAGAAGGATAGCATCGGAGGGCGGAAGGATCCTCTTCGTCTGCACGAAGAAACAAGGAAAGGACATAGTTGCCGAAGAGGCCAGAAGGGCCGGCGTCTTTTATATGACAGAAAGGTGGCTCGGCGGTACCCTCACTAACTTCGAGACCATAAGGAACAGAATCGAATACATGAAAGACCTTGAGAGGATGGTCGAGACTGGCCAGATCAATCAGCTTCCCAAAAAGGAAGCCGCAAAGCTCCAGAAAGAACTGGAAAAGCTGAGAAAGGTCCTCGGCGGGATCCGCGATATGGAAGAGCTCCCTGACGTGATGTTTGTGGTTGACATTATAAACGACGAGATAGCAGTCAAAGAGGCGATAAAACTCTCTATCCCCATTGTGGCCCTCGTGGATACGAATGCAGATCCGGAAGTTGTAGACCTCCCCATACCTGCCAATGACGATGCTATCAGGTCCATCAGGCTTATCACCAAGGTCATGGCCGATGCGGTGATTGAGGGCAAACAGGGCAAAGATTATCTCGTGAAAGAAGCAGAATTCGCTGAGAAGACCGAGGAAAAAGAAAAGGAGACGGCAACGGCTGTCGAAACTGCCCCCGAAGAGACCCAGGAAAAGACGAAAGAAACGGCCGAGACGACAGCTCCCGATACGGAGCTCTCTCAGAAGGAGAAAGAGGCTCCTACTGAGGCCGTTCCGGAGGAGGCCCCTCAGGAAGAACAGAAACCGGCCGAAGAGCCCCCTGCTGAGGCCAAGGCCCCGTCGGAGGAAGAGAAAGCCATCGACGAGAAAGCTCAAGCTGTCGAAGAAGCGACCGAGCCTCAGGCGGAAGAGGGCGCTGTGAAAGAAGAGAAGGAAGAAGCTGCTGCGGAGGAGAAAACCGAAGCTTCCGCCGGGGAGACGGAGGAGGCCGCCGGGGAAAAAGCGGCTGAAGGGTCCGAAGAGAAAGTCGAGAAAGAGAAGGAAGACGAAAGGGAGGCTTTGTGATGGCAGTGGACATGGAACTGGTCAAGCAACTCAGGAAAATGACGGGGGCCGGGGTTCTCGACTGCAAGAAAGCCCTGGAAAAAACCGGCGGCGATCTCGACAAGGCTGTCGAAGAGCTCAGAAAGATGGGGATCGCGAAGGCCGAGAAAAAGATGTCCCGTGAAGCCCGGGAGGGGATAATAGATGCATACATTCACCCCGGGGCCAAGCTCGGAGTGCTGGTAGAGGTGAACTGTGAGACCGATTTTGTGGCAAATACAGATGAGTTCAAAGACCTCGTCCATAACATCGCCCTTCAGATCGCAGCCACAGGGCCTCTCGCTGTCTCGCGGGAACAGATATCCGAAGAGATCGTCGAGAAGGAAAAAGAAATCTACATGGCTCAGCTCGAGGGCAGCAACAAACCGCCTCACATCATCGAGAAGATCGTAGAGGGTAAACTGGAAAAGTTTTTCCAGGAGGCGGCTCTCCTGGAGCAGCCTTTCATAAAGGACCCGCAGAAAACGGTAGGAGATCTCGTCAAAGAATACATAGCCAAATTCGGGGAGAACATCGTAATCAGACGGTTTGCGAGGTTCCGCCTTGGAGAGGAGTGAGCCCAGATACAGAAGGGTACTCCTTAAAATCTCGGGCGAACTGCTCGGAGGGAGTGGGGGGGAAGCTCTCTCAGAGGGAAACCTCAAATTTATCATTGACGAGATAAGCGAGGTTGTGGAGCTCCTCGGTCTTAAAGTGGGACTCGTAGTCGGAGCTGGCAACATCGTGCGGGGCGGGTCACTTCACGGGAAACTCGGCATAGATAGGCCTACTGCTGACTACATGGGCATGATCGGCACGATTATAAACTCCCTGGCCCTTCAGAGCGCCTTTGAGAAGCGCGGATTGAAGGCCACCGTGATGAGCCCCCTGGAGATAAGGGGAGTTGTGGAAGCCTATACCATCAGGGGAGCGCTGGACCGCCTCTCGAAGGGAGAAATCGTGATATTCGCCGGAGGAACGGGCAGTCCTTATTTCACAACCGACACGGCGGCCGCCCTCAGGGCGGTCGAAACGGGTTGCGATGTTCTCCTGAAAGGCACCAAGGTTGACGGCGTTTTCGATCGCGATCCCGAAGTTTATCCCGACGCTCAAAAAATAGACAAAATCAGCTTCGACGACGTGATAAGGCGGGAACTCAGGGTGATGGATATCACAGCTTTCACGCTGTGCAGGGAGAACTCGCTGCCCATAATAGTCTTTAACCTCACCGAGAGGGGAAATCTCAAAAAGGCAGTTCTGGGGGAAAAAGTGGGCACCTTTGTGTGGTCAAAAAAGGAGGCTTGATATGCCTGTCCTTGACAGTGTTTACAGAGACGCAGAAAACAGGATGACAAAATCCGTGGCAGCTTTTAAGATGGAAATGGCTCGTATTCGCACCGGCAGGGCCACCCCTGCCCTTCTCGAGGGCATCAAAGTCGAGTATTACGGAAACCCCGTCCTGATCAACCAGATCGCCAGCGTGATGGCGCCCGAACCCAGGCTGCTCATCGTTCAGCCCTGGGACAAAAGCGTGATAAAAGAGATCGAAAAGGCCATCAGGTCTTCGGAGTTGGGCCTGAACCCCCAGAACGACGGGAACGTCATCAGGATACCCATCCCGCCTCTATCCGAAGAGCGGAGACACGATCTCATCAAGCTCGTGAAGAAGCTCGCAGAGGAGGCCAGGATAGCCATCAGAAACATCAGAAGGGACGCCATGGAGAAAATAAAGTCCTTAGAGAAAAAGAAGGAGATCTCCGAGGACGATAGGAAGAAGGCCGAGGAAAAGGTTCAGGACATAACCGACAAATACATCAAAGAGATCAACGATCTCCTGGAAAGAAAGGAGAAGGAGATCCTGGAGGAATAGTATTTCCTCAGATGCAAGATATCTCTCACCTCAAGATACCTAAACATATTGCCATCATAATGGACGGCAACGGCCGATGGGCACAGAAACGCGGCCTTCCGCGAATTATTGGGCACAAAACGGGTGTGGAATCGGTGAGAGAAGTAGTCAGGGTTGCCTCGGAATTGGGAGTGGAATACCTGACCCTCTATACCTTTTCCCGGGAGAACTGGAAGCGCCCGAAGGATGAGGTCATGGGTCTCATGAACCTCCTCAAAAGGCTTTTGAGGATAGAAGTCGAGGAGCTCAACAGGAACAACGTGAGGATCAAAGCCATCGGCAGGCTTCAGGACCTGCCCGACGAGGTACTGGAGGAGCTGGAGAGGGCCCGCAGGCTCACCGAGAAAAACGATGGGCTGAAGCTTTATCTCGCCCTTTCTTATGGGGGAAGGGCCGAGATAGTGGATGCCCTTAAAAAAGCCCTCAAAAAGTGGGAGGAGGGAAAACTATCGCCTGACGTGATCGATGAGGAATCTTTCCACCAATTTCTGTACGATCCCGAACTACCCGACCCCGATCTTCTTATAAGGACTTCGGGAGAGATGAGGGTATCCAATTTTATGCTGTGGCAGATAGCCTATTCGGAGATCTACGTCACCCCAACCCTCTGGCCCGATTTCAGGAGAGAAGAGCTCCTCAAAGCCATTGAGGACTACAGCAAGAGGGAAAGGCGCTTCGGTGGCATTGGCTGACATCACAAAAAGGCTCCTTGTCGCCCTCATTCTGATCCCCTTATTTCTTCTGATCCTCTACGCAGGAGGACCGATTTACCTTGCCTTCGTATTGATCGCCATCAGCCTCGCATATCACGAGTACCTGAGGCTTCTAAAACTGCGCGGAGAAAATCCCGCATATTTTCCGGGGTTTGTCGGACTCTGGGCCCTAATCCTTGCCTTTTACACGGGAAACACGAGGACGATGGCCATAGCCCTCGGGGCCGTTCCGTCGTTTTTCCTCCTGGCCTTTCCCCTCTGCAAAATCAGGGGAACGGACCTGAGGAGTCACGGGGCATCTTTTTTCGGAAGTATGTATCTCGGAGTGGGGGGCGGTGCAGCCTATCTCCTGAGGAACTGTGGGTTCAGGGAGGCCCTCTTTTTCTTTTTCCTGATATGGACCTTCGACACGGGAGCCTATGTGGTGGGTTCGCTCGGGGGAAGGAAAAAACTGGCGAGCTCCATCAGCCCCGGGAAAACCGTGGAGGGATTCTTCGGAGGTATACTCTGGAGCATCGCCCTTCTTTTTGTATTCTACTTCGTGCCCTTCCTTAAATTCACGTCGATCCCCCGAATGCTGGCGCTCGTCCTCGCCATAGCAGGAACGGCCACACTGGGGGATCTGGCCGAATCGGCCATCAAGAGGGAAGCCGGAGTCAAGGACTCCTCGTCGCTCCTTCCGGGTCACGGAGGAGCTCTCGACAGGCTCGACAGCATCATTGCCAGCTCGCCGATCTACCTTCTTATCCTCGCCTGCTTTAAAATGTAGCCATGACAATCGAAGAGTTTCAGAGGATCATCAGGGAAACATATTACGAGAAGGACAGCCGCCGGGGCCTGGCATCCACATTCCAGTGGTTCGTGGAAGAGGTGGGGGAACTGGCGAGCGCCCTGAGGAAGGGCTCTAAAGAGGAACTCCTTCACGAGTTCTCCGACGTCTTCGCCTGGCTCACTTCCCTCGCCAACCTGACCGGCGTGGACATGGAAGAGGCGGCAAAAAGGTACGAGAAAGGCTGCCCCAAATGCGGAAAATCTCCCTGTGTCTGCGGAGAACCGAACGGGAGGAAATAGATGCGGCCCGAAATAGAGAAAATAGCCAGGGACTTCACAAAGGACATAAAGAAACTCTACGGGAAAAAGCTCGTCTCCATTTTCCTGTATGGAAGCGCTGCCGGCGAGGATTATATCCCGGGGAAATCCGACATCAACTTCCTTGTGGTACTGGAAGAGATAAACGTCGGCGATTTGGACCTGTACCTGAAAAAGAGGAGCAAGTGGGAAAGGAAAAAGGTTGTCACCCCTCTCTTTCTCACGGAGGACTACATTCGGCGTTCCCTCGACGTTTTCCCCATCGAATTTCTCGACCTCAAAGAAAAACACGTTACCCTCTACGGAAAGGACCTCCTCGCCGAGCTCACCATTGACCCCGCAAACCTGAGGCTGCAGATAGAGAGCGAGATCAAGGGCAAGCTGCTGAGGCTCCGCCAGTCTTACATGGAACTCGAGGGAAAGCCCAAAAAGGTCAAAAAACTGCTCGACATCGCTCTGAGCTCCCTGACCCCTGCCTTCAGAAATCTCCTCAGGCTCGTGGGGGAAGAAGTCCCCTTATCGAAACCGGAGATCCTCGAAAAAATCGCGAGGAGATTCGCCCTTGATCCCGATCTTTTCGGCAGATGGTGGAGGCTCAAGACGGGTGAGATGAAGGCCTCAGCGGCTGAGATCAGAAAGCTCTTTGGCGACATCCACGAGGAGATAGAGAAACTGATGGACATCGTCGACGGGTTGAAGGTATGATAGCCGTCCTCAGGTCTTTTTTCCTCATCCTGTACCTTCAGCTCCCCAATCCCGTCGGCTACATAAACGATTTCGCCGGCATAATCGATCCCCAATGGGAATCCAAGATAGAGGCTGTGATAAGGGAGGTCAGGGACAAAACGGGCGCCGAGATCGCCGTGGTCACGGTGAACTCAATAGAACCCTACGGCACGATAGAGGAATACGCCGTGAAGCTGTTCGAGAAATGGGGGATCGGTGAAAGGGAGAAGGACAATGGGGTGCTCATCGTCGTGGCCCTCGACGTCAAAAGGATCAGAATAGAGGTGGGCTATGGCCTCGAAGGGGCCATTCCAGATGGATTTGCCGGCGAGATCATCAGGAAAACGATCGCCCCCTCTTTCAGAAAAGGAAATTACGGAGAAGGCCTTTACTACGGGGTACTGAGGCTTGCCAAAAGGATCGCAGAGGAATATAACGTCGAGCTCAAGGGAACGGAAGGCGTGAAGGTCCCGGGCGAGGAACCCAGGATCGATAAGTGGCAGCTGGTAAAGTTTCTCATCTTCGTTTTCTTTTTCTTTCCCTTCTTCTTCGGAAGGAGAGGAAGGCACTACTTCTGGATAATGCCCTTCTGGGGCGGCGGAGGAGGAGGATTCGGAGGGGGCTTCGGAGGCTTTGGAGGAGGCGCCTCCGGAGGTGGAGGTGCTTCGGGCGGCTGGTGAGAGGCCCGGACTTCCGTTTCTCCCGGGAGAACCTTTTTCTTTGTTTTCCCGGAGCTTGATCCCACACAGGACGTGATTCTACCAGTCGCCGATAGATCATAATGCCGATGTCTTTGAATTCCCTTTATCCCCTGAAAGTCGCCTCTCAGCTCAGCTTTTCCCGCATGGCCCTGTCTATAGCCGACCAGAAGGGGTCTATGCGGGGATGCTCCAGCTTCTCCCTGCCACCGCCGCCCTCCAGCCAGAATCCTTCCTCTTTTCTGAGAATCACTCCTACTTCTCTGGCAAGAATTCCGCTGTCCTCCAGCCTGGCAATCAGCTCGCCCTTCTTATTCGGCCTGACCGTGATTATGAGGGTACCCTCGCTGATGGAAATAAGGGGATCCATTCCGAAAAGCCCGCAGATCTTCTTCACGGCCTCGTCGACAGGAATCTCATCCCTGTAAATGAGCACGCCCGTTCCCGATGCCTGAGCCACTTCATAGATCCCGCCGATAACTCCACATTCGGTGGCATCGTGAAGGGAGGTAACGCCTTTTTCCCTGACGCCGACCTTCACGGCGGTAAGGGCGTCGTCCACCGTCGACATCCTGTAAAAAAGGTCCTGTCCTCTCCTCAAGATCTCCTCGCCCAGTTCCCTCTCTATTGTCGACGGGAAGAGGTGGGAAAAGATCCCGGTGGCCTCTATGGCGGCCCCCTTCGTGATCACTATGACATCGCCCGGGGAGGCCATCTCCGGCGTGAGATATTCGGCCTCAGGTCCTATGGCCATGAAGGTCGCTCCTCCCACCATGGGATAATCGGTGCCCGTGTACCTGGCCGTGTGTCCGGCCACCACGGCGGTACCGTATTTCTCCGATTCCCTGTGTATGACATCCCAGACTATCTCGAACTCCTCCTCCTTTATTCCCATCGGGAGGTTGAAATCGAAGACGGCGTGGGAGGGCGGGAACCCGCTGGTGGTAACGTCGGATGCCAGGATGTGCCAGGCGAACCAGGCAGCCTTCTCCCAGCCATACTGGGGAACTATATAAATGGGATCTGTCGTCACTGCCATCACCAGTCCGGAGCCTATTTTCACTATGCCCACATCAACCCCGTGCCTCGGCCCCACGAGGACATCATCCCTCCTGGCGCCGAGCTTTCGATAGATATACCTGTCAAAAAACTCGGGCGAAATCTTTCCGATCTCCGGGAAACCCACTTTCTCTCTCATCTCGCACCTCCCGTGTATCTGGATATTACGGATTTGAGCTCGCGGGCTGCTCTCTCGGGATCGTCGGCGCCGAAGACCGCCGACACCACAGCCACGGCGTCAACCCCTGCCTTCAGGACTTCTTCCGCGTTCTCCCTGTTGATCCCCCCTATCGCCACAACAGGTATCCTCAGCTTCTCCCTGGCTTCTCTCAGGATATCGAGGGATCCCATGAGGGGGGCATCCTCCTTGGTGGGGGTGGGGAAAACGGCCCCGAAAGCCACGTAATCGGCCCCTCTCCTCTCCAGATCGAGGGCCTCCTCTATCCCGCCATAGCAGGAAACCCCTATGATGGCGTGTCTCCCCAGAATCCTCCTCGCCTCCTCCAGGCTCACGTCTCCCCTGCCTATGTGCACTCCGTCGGCCCCGGAGCGAAGAGCCACCTCGGGGAAATCGTTGACGATAAAGGGAATGCCGTATTCCCGCGTCAGGTCCCTCAACCTCCTCGCGAGGGAGATCTGTTCCTCTATGGGAGTATCCTTCTCCCTCAGCTGAAGCACGTCGGCGCCGCCCTTAAGGGCCTTCTCCACCGTCTCGAAAAACCTGTCCCTCGGGATCAGCTTCTTATCGGTGATAACGTAAAGCCCTCTAATTCTCGGTTTCATCCCTGATCTCCAGGTTGTGAAAGTGATTGAGGGGCCCGTGACCCTTTCCAAGGTCGAAGCTGTTCCTTATAGCACCCGTTATATAATTCTTGGCGCTCCGGACGGCGCTCAAGATGTCCTTTCCGAGAGCGAGGTTGGCGGCTATCGCCGCCGAATAGGTACAGCCCGTGCCGTGGGTGTTCCTTGTCTCGAACCTCGGCGATGAAAAGAAGCAAAATTCACCGTCGGCGTAAAAGAAGTCCACGGCCTCATCTCCCTGAAGGTGTCCTCCCTTGACGAGGACAAACTGAGGTCCCAGGGAGTTTATTGCCCTGGCGGCCTCCTCCACGTCGTCGAGAGACCTGATCTCGATCCCCGAGAGTCTTTCAGCTTCGGGGATGTTTGGAGTCAGAACCAGTGCCAGAGGGAGTATCTCCTCCTTCAGGGCATCCACCGCCTCCGGAGCAAGAAGGGGATCCCCAGACTTGGCCACCATGACCGGATCGACGACCAGAGCCTCAATCCCGAAGTCCCTCACTCCCCTGGCGACCGCCTCTATTATGCCGGCGTTCGAGAGCATGCCCGTTTTCGCGGCATCTGCTCCGATGTCCTCCATCACCGCCTTTATCTGAAGGTAAACGAAGTCGGGATCGAGATCGTGAATGCCGAGAACGCCTACGGTATTCTGCGCCGTCACCGAAGTGAGGACCGACATCCCGAATACCTTAAAAGCCGTGAAGGTCTTGAGATCGGCCTGTATTCCGGCTCCTCCTCCCGAATCAGAGCCGGCTATGGTCAACGCTCTCCTCACTTTCATTTTCACGCCTCAGGGTATGGTGTAAAGATCTCTCGGCTCAACTTCCCTTGAGATCAGACCCCATTTCATGGCGAACTCGGCGAATTCCTTCCACCTCGCTGGATCCTGAGCCGTAACCTCGGCGTACAGAGGGAGAGTGTCGTGAAAGGCCTTCCTGTCGAGGTCCTTCCTGACATCGGGGTTGGCGCTGAAGTAGAGGTCAAGAGCCTCTTCCGGCTTTTCCCTGACGAATCGAAGGGCTCTGTCAATGGCCCTGAGGAACGACGAGAGCAGCCTCTTCTTCTCCGCTATTTTCCCGTCGCTGGCGATGAAAACGAGCTCATAGTAGTCGGGGAGTCCGTACTTCTCGAGGGGGAAAAAGGATGCCCTCTTGCCCTCGAGTTCGATCTCGTTCTTCTCATAATTCCTGTAAGCGCCTATGACTGCGTCGACCTTTCCCGAGAGAAGGGATGGGGTGAGGTTAAAACCCACGTGTATGAGGTCGACCTTCGCCGTGTCCACTCCGTTTTTCTCGCAGAAAGCCCTGAAGAGTATATCCATCATGTGCGGCACGGAGTAGCCGACTTTCCTGCCCTCGAGGTCCTTCGGCTCCTTTATGCCCGAATCTTCCAGGTAGAGAATCGTAGTGAGGGGGTGTGCCACGAGGACCCCGATGCTCTTCACCGGCAAACCTTCCGAGCGGGCGATCACGACCTGGGGCATGTAGCTAACTCCTATATCCGCCTTTCCGCTCGCCACGAGCTTCTGCGCATCAGAGGGATCGGAGGGAATGACGATCTTCAGGTCGATCCCCTCATCGGCGAAGAATCCCTTCTCCTTCGCCACGTAAATCGGCACATGGTCGGCATTGGGAAACCAGTCGAGAACGAGGGTAAGCTGATTTTTGGGTTTGCCCGCACAGCCCGACAACGTCAGCGCTGCGAGGCCGAGGAGAAACAATTTCTTCATCCCTTTTCCTCCCATTTTCTATCCCTCCTTTTCCAGGGAAGGAGTGCCCTTTCCAAAAGTTCAACTCCGTAAAAAAGGGCGAGCCCTATAGCCGACAGAATCAAAATAGAGGCGAAAATCAGGGAGATCCGGAGCTGGGCATTGGCGTGCAGCATAAGGTAACCGAGGCCCTCCTCGGAGCCGACCCATTCGCCGATCACAGCGCCTATCGTGGAGACAGAGACACCTATCTTGAGGCCGGCAAAGAGGAAGGGAAGGGCCCAGGGAAACCTTATCTTCCACAGGATCTGCCACTTCGTTGCTCCGGCCACCCACAGTAAATCCACCAGGTCCCTGTCGGCATCCCTTATTCCCTGCAGAAGGTTCAGGGTAATCGGAAAGAACACTATGAGGGCCGCCATCAGGACCTTTGACAGGATGCTATAGCCGAACCAGTAAACGAAGAGGGGTGCGAGGGCAAAGACGGGGATGGCCTGAGAAGCTATGAGGAGCGGATAAAAAGCCCTCTCGAGGGATTTCCTGAAAAACATGACGAGTGCCAGGGGAAAGGCCAGGGCGAGGGCGAGGATTATCCCGAGCAGTATCTCCTCGAGGGTCACCAGGGTGTGCCTGAGGAGAAGCGAAAAGTTAACCGCGAAGGTCTGAAATATGCCGCTTGGAGGAGGGAGGATGTAAGAGGGAACCTCGAAGAGCCTGACCAGAAACTCCCAGACCGCGATAAGCGCAAGTAATATGAAAACGGGATAGAAGTTCCTACGATCCATTCTGAACCTCCTCCAGGAGCTCGTCGAGAATTTCCTCTTTCAGCTCGAGAAAGCGCCTGTCAGCTATGGACCTGGGCTTCTCCATCTCCACCTTGATCACTCTCCTGACCCTCGCCGGCAGCGCCGAAAAAACGTAGATCCTGTCGGAAAGCAAAAGGGCCTCCTCCACATCGTGGGTGATCATCAGGACCGATTTGCCGAACCTATCCGACAGGGCCAAGAGATAAGACTGCAGTTTCCTCCTGGTAATCGCATCGAGAGCGGAAAGCGGCTCATCCAGAAGAAGGAGGTCCTTCCCGAACATCAGCGTCCTTGCGAGCGCTGCCCTCTGTCTCATCCCTCCCGAAAGCTGCGAGGGATACATGTCGGAAAAGCTATCGAGCCTGAAAAAGGAAAGAAGCTCCTTCGCACGCGTGAGAGTCTCTCCGTTGAGCTCGCCCTGAATTTCCGGTCCGATGAGGACGTTTCCCATAAGGGTCCTCCAGGGAAGGAGGAGGTCCCTCTGCTGCATATAGGCCACGAGCCCCCTCAGGTTTTCCACCCCCCTGCCCTCGTAAACTATCTCGCCGCCATCGTAGGTCGCAAGCCCTATGAGAACGTTGAAAAAAGTCGTCTTTCCACAGCCCGAAGGGCCGACAACTGTCACGAACTCCCCTTCGTCGAGCTGGACGCTCACCCCGTCCAGCACCAGAAGGCCGTTCATCTCCTTTCTTATGTCACGCGCGATAAGTTTCATTTTCCCTTGATCGTCAGGAAAAGGAGAAGGGCTCCTCTATCCTTGCAAAGAAGCTTACCCAGGGGCTCGATCAGGCCGGAGAAACGGCTCCAGATCTCGACCGGCGGAAAGAAAACGGCCGAAGTCCACACAGTCCTGCCCCGCGATCTCAGTTCCGGGAGAAGCTCTCTCAGTTCAAAATAGTGGGCTTTCTCGTAGATCGTCCCCGGCTTTTTCTTCCTGGCCCAGGAGCTCCTTCTGTTCAGAACTCCGAGAAGCACTCCCCCACCCTCTTTTGTCACCCTGAACATCTCGTCGATGGCTACCCCCGGGTCATCGAGAAACTCAAACACCGTTATCGAGTAAACCAGGTCAAAAATTCCGTCTTTGAAGGGTAGCTTCAGGGCATCTCCCCTCACGAGCCCGAGGAGATCATCGCCGCACCTCTCCCCGGCGACCTTCAGCATACCCCCGGACAGATCCAGTCCGACGAGGTCGAACTTCTGAGCCAGCAGACAGCCGAAATGGCCGGTCCCTATGCCAACCTCGAGAGCATACCCGTCCCCGAAATCTCCGAGCAGAGACAGGAGAGCCTTCCTCTCGGCCCTGTCCGCCCTTTCCCCGAGAGGAGTCTCGAACCAGGATTCATACCTGTATGCGATTTCGTCCCATATATTCATTTTCCCACAATCGGGCAACTGGGGAAAGCTGCGGAAGGAAGTCGCGCTTCCCTACGCCGGCATTACCCGGATCAGGTTCCAGGGGTCGGCCACGAGGCCCTCTCAGCCGGGATTTACCCAGCTCCCCCAGCGCCTCATC
>JAGGUL010000062.1 GCA_021158525.1 Candidatus Hydrothermota bacterium
GCTATAAGGGTCAGGGAGAAGAAAGATGCAAGGGATTGATAAAAGGGGCGATCCGATCATATGCCGTTGCAACGACGTCACCGAATCGGAAATCGTTGAGGTCATAAGAAAGGGCTTCACGGACATCGAGGAAATAAAGAGGCTCCTCAGGATCGGAATGGGCCCATGTCAGGGCAGGACCTGCATCCCCCTCGTGATGAGGATAATCGCCCGTGAAACGGGCGTGAACGTCGAGGGAATAGCACCTCCGACGTCGAGGCCACCCATTATACCCATCCCCATCGAGGTGGCTCGAAAAGCAGCGGAGTGAAGGATGAAAAAAGGCTACGAGGTAGTCATAGTCGGCGGAGGAATCATAGGAAACGCCGTCGCTTATTATCTGGCGAAAGAAGGCCAGAAAGACGTGCTCGTCATCGAGAAGAACTATATCTCCTCGGGCTCTACGGGGCGTTGTGCCGGGGGAATAAGGCAACAGTGGGATTCCGAGGCCAACATAAGGCTCGCCATGGGCAGCGTAAAGATCTTCGAGGGCCTGGAGGACGAGCTTGGATTCCCCACAGAGTTCTACCAGGGAGGATACCTGCTTCTGGCCCACACCCCCGAACACATGGAATGGTTCAAAAAGCGGGTCGAGCTCCAGCGCTCCCTTGGCCTGGACGTCAGGCTCATCGATCCCAAAGAGGCGAAGGACATCGTGCCTTACATCAACACCGAGGGCCTGCTGGGAGCCACTTTCTGCCCTACCGATGGCCATGCCAACCCTTTCTACGTCACCTTCGGCTATTACAAAAAGGCCCAGGAGCTGGGAGTTCACTATCTCATAGGTAAAGAGGTCGTTGGTATAGAGGTCAGGGAAAGCAGGATAAGAGCCGTAATTCTTTCCGACGGTTCCAGGGTGGAGGCGAGGAACCTCGTGAACGCCGCCGGGGGCCATGCCCGGGATATAGCACGGATGGCGGGAATAGATATACCGGTGAATCCCCAGCGCCACGAGATCCTCGTCACAGAGCCCATAGGGCATCTCTTCGATCCGTTGATAATTTCCTTCAAACAGGGAATCTATTTCCGGCAGGAGTTGAACGGAGGTGTCCTGATGGGATACGGCGATCCAGAGGAGCCCTGGAGCTACAACGTCAGGTCCACGTCAAGATTTCTATTCAACATGACCAAAAAAGTGACAGAAGTGATGCCCATTCTGGATCAGGTACGGGTCCTCAGACAATGGGCGGGCCTCTACGCCATGACCCCCGACGCTCAGCCCATAATCGGGGGCGTCGAGGAGGTGGAGGGTTACTATCAGGCCGTGGGCTTCTCGGGGCACGGCTTTATGGTAGGCCCAAAAACCTCAGAGCTCCTGGCGGAGCTCATCCTCACCGGCAAAACTTCCCTCTCCCTCGAACACCTCAGTCACAAAAGGTTCAAAGAGGGAAAGGGCAAAATCGAAAAAGCCGTTATCTGAAATTCAGTTCAGCCGGCGCTCCTCAACCCTTTCCGGACATCTCCTTCTTCAGTGCGTTGCCCAGACGCCTGATTCCTTCCCTGATCCTGTCGGGTCCCATACAGGAGAAATTGAGGCGGAAGGTGTTCCTGCCGCTCCCATCGGGATAGAAGGCATAGCCGGGCACAAAAGCCACCTTCTCCTCGAGGGCCTTGTGCATGAGCTTCTCCGAATCAATGTATTCCGGCATCCACACGAAGAGGAAAAGCCCTCCCTGGGGTCTCGTCCAGGTCAGCCCTTCGGGGAAATACTCCTCCATCGCCTCCAGCATGCAGTCCCTTCTCTCCTTGTAGACCTTGCGTATTTTCTTCACGTGGCTCTTCAGAATCCCCCTCTGGCATATGTCGTTGGCAACATACTGGACGAAGGTGCTCGTGTGCAGGTCCGCCCCCTGCTTGGCGAGGACGAGTTTCTTTATCACCCTCTCCGGCGCGATCATCCAGCCGAGGCGGATGCCGGGAGCAAGGGTTTTTGAAAAGGTGCTCAGGTATATGACGTTTTCCTTGTGAAGGGATATGATGGGCTCGATGTCCTCTCCCTCAAACCTCAATTCTCCGTATGGATCGTCCTCCACAATGAAGGCACCGTATTTTGCTGCAAGCTCAACGAGTTTATGCCTGCGTTCCCGGGCGAGGGTCGTTCCCGCCGGATTGTGAAAATTGGGGAGGACATAGATGAACTTCGGCTTTTCCTTTTTGAGAATGTCCTCCAGGAGATCCACCCGCATGCCGTCCTGATCGAGGGGCACGGTCACATATCGAGGTGCGTAGGCGTTCCAGGCCTGAAGGGCACCCAGATAGGTGGGGGCTTCCGTCAGGATCGTGTCTCCGGGATCTATAAAGACCTTACCTATGAGGTCGAGAGCCTGCTGAGAGCCACAGGTCAAAAGGATGTTCTCGGGCTCTGCGGGCACACCATACTTCCTTACCTTCTCGGCCAGATACTCCTTCAGTGGAGGAAAACCCTCAGTAGGCCCGTACTGAAGGGCCCTCTGGCCGTCGTGTTCGAGCACATAGGCACAGGCCTCTCTGAATTCCCTGACGGGGAAAAGCTCGGGCGCGGGAAGTCCCCCTGCGAAAGAAATAACCTCGGGCTGCAGGGTTACTTTCAAAAGGTCCCTTATTATGGAACTGGTCATCTTCCCCATCCTGCTGGAATAGACTTCATCCCAGTTCGTCGTCCACTTTCCCGTGAGTGAAGAGCTCATGAAAGAACCTCCTTCTTTTTTTTTAAATTATAACTCATCCCGGGGCGAAGGACAATCAAACCGTAATCCATAAAAGGCCGAAAAACCCTGAAAATTCGGGGCACAAGCTGGCTTTCAAATATGCAAAATTTACCATTTCCTGGTGGGAAGCTTCCTCATATAAAAACGATGCCCGCCATATTCGAGTTCGAGAAGCTTTCCCTCCTCGATGAGCTTCCTGACGGCCTCAAAGGAAAGCCGATTCTCCCTAAGATATGTCTCCAGAGCATCCTCCCTCATTGGATGCACCGAAGTAATGCCCAGGAGGTCCTCCACCGGATCTCCAGTGGAGACGAACTCCTCCCCCTCAAATCCGACGAGAAACTCGACCCTCTCCGGTCCGAGAGCCTCGGAGAAAGCAGCATAGGCTGAAGCGAGAGCCCTCTCACCGGCAGGCTTTACCCATCTTTCCGCCGGGGGGCGCGTCGGAACGGCGATATATGCCCGGTCGGGCTTTAACTCCGAGAGAAACCCGGCTATTTTGTCTATCTCCTTCCTGTCGTCGTTCAGTTCCTCAACGAACATGGTCTCCGTTATCACTTCTCCCTCAAATTCCTTCCGAAACCGCACCATTCCCTCGAGTATGTCACGGTAAACGAGCCCTCTCGCGGGCCTATCGACTCGCCTCCACATCTCTTCGCTCACTGCATCCAGCTTCAGGGAAACCAGATCGGCAAGTTTCAGTTCCGAGGCCAGGTTCTCCCTGTCGATAAGGGAAGAATTGGTTATCACGGCAACTTTGAACCCCAGAGACTTAACGAGCAAGATTTCCTTCCCCAGGTTGAGGTCGAGGGTTGGTTCTCCGTCTGGAACGAAGGTTATGTAATCAAGGGCCTCCCCTTTTCTCTTAATGTCCTCGACTTTCTCCTTCACCTCCCTGAAAACCTCATCGGGGCTATAAAACTTCTCCCTATCAACCTGTATTTTCAAAGTTCGCCCTATCTGACAATAGACGCAGGAATAAGTACAGATCTTAACGGGGATATTGTTAACTCCGAGGCTCCTGCCGAGCCTCCTCGAGGGAACAGGCCCAAAAGCTATCATTTCTTGCCTCCACCCGATTATAGCCCCTTTGAGACGATATATCAACGGACCCGCGGGAGAAAATCCTGAAAGAGACAGGGACATAGCCGCTTTCCCTTCGGCATTAAGGACTTCCTGCCACTGAGGCTTGCAAAAGGGCACATCGACAGATAGAATTAATTGAAATCCGATTTAAGGAGGCCCACGGTGGAAGAAGTCCTCAAAAGAGCGGAAAAAGACAGAGTTAAGTTCGTTGACCTGTGGTTCACAGATATCCTCGGCGTCACCAAAAACATATCGATACCGGTGGAATTCCTCGGGAAAGCTCTTGATGACGGCATCTGGTTCGACGGCTCATCCATCGAGGGGTTCGGGAGAATATGCGAGAGCGACATGTACCTGATGCCGGACCCCTCAACCTACACGCTGCTTCACTGGGATGATCCTGACACGAGGACGGCGCGCCTGATCTGCGACGTTTACTCCGCCGACCACAGACCCTTTGAGGGTGATCCCAGGTATGTTCTCAGGAGAGCGATGAAAGAGGCCGAGGACATGGGCTTCAGCTACAAAGTGGGGCCGGAGTTGGAGTTCTTCCTGTTCCGCAGGGGAGAAGGCAAACCCGAGCCGGAGGTCTCCGACAGGGTGGGCTATTTCGATCTGGAAGGAGACCTGGCCCTCACGATAAGGAAGGAGATGCTGAACGTACTATCGCTGATGGGCATACCGGCAGAGGCTTCCCATCACGAGGTCTCAGTGGGACAACACGAGATAGACCTCCTCTATGGAGATGCGCTCGAAATAGCCGACAGGGTCGTCACCACAAGGGTTGTGGTCAAGAAGGTCGCCGAAAAACACGGCCTCTACGCGACTTTCATGCCCAAGCCCGTTTTCGGCATCAACGGATCGGGAATGCACGTCCACCAGAGCCTTTTCAGAGGAGAGGAAAATGCCTTCTCCGATCCGGGCGACTCCTACGGCCTCTCGAAGGTGGCCTACAATTTCCTCGCGGGTCAGCTGAAGTATGTCAAGGAATTCACCGCGGTAGTCGCGCCCCTCGTAAATTCCTACAAGAGGCTCGTTCCCGGTTATGAGGCACCCGTTTACATCTGCTGGGGCCAAATGAACCGATCGGCTCTGATCAGGGTACCGAGGATCTCAAAAGGAAGGGGCGTGAGCACGAGACTTGAGCTGAGAAATCCCGATCCCAGCGCCAATCCCTACCTCGCCTTTGCGGTGATGCTCAGAGCGGGCCTCGCCGGGATAAAAGAGAACCTTACCCCCGACCAGCCTCTCGAGGATGATGCTTATCACATGATAGGAGAGGGCAAGTTCGACACGCTGCCCGGCTCCCTCTACGAGGCCCTCGAAGAGATGAGGAAGAGCCAGCTCGTCAGGAAGACCCTCGGCGATTTCCTCTTCGAGAAATACCTGGCCATAAAGATGAAAGAATGGGATAACTACCGGATCCAGGTGACGCGCTGGGAGCTCGATAAGTACCTCTTTATTTACTGAGGAACCAGTCAAAGGTTTCTGCTATCGCTTCGGTTCGATGCCTTCCAGGCGTTCCACTACTTACTCTATCGAGCTATCGATCTCCTCCCTTCTTGAGGGTTCTGTGTAGAAGGTCGCCTCGTCATGATCCCAATCAACCCTATCGCGGCTATCCTTGCGTATATACCCCCTGCAGAGCAAGGAACGGATTGCTGATTTGACAACGGCCCGACAAGCAACAGCATTTTCTGTAAATTTTTCCACCGAAAACCTCTGAACGATATGCTTGACCTCACGGGCGGATTGAATGACATCCCCAATAGCTCACACATATCCTATCACCTACACGTTTATGCCTTGCCCGGCGTCCCGCGAATATCTGAAGCACGTCCCAGGCAATTCGGCTGAACTAAACGCAATCTCTCCCGCCGTCGGGCGAAATCCTATTTATTTCCTCGTTACGAACCATACGCGCCCGCTATCAGGCTTCGGTTCGCTCAATTCCCTCAGGTCTCCCCAGCATGCGAGTTCCTTTAGCCCGACTTTCTTCAGGCACTGCCTGATTTCCTCGAGGGAATACCCCCGTTCCCTGTGTTCTTCATCTATCCGGGCCCAACCATTCCCTTCCTTTATAAAGCCGGTGATTCTCAGGGTAGCTATGTTCTTCTCAAAATCATAGCCTGGACGGTGTATCTCAAACAACTCAGATGTGTCCTGTTGGACATAGCAGGGATGTCGCTGCCAGATCACGGCCAGGCCATAAATAGTGTTCATATCAAAGATGAAAAGACCGCCTCTCTTTAACGCGCGATAAATACCAGTAAAAGCCTTCTCTAAATCCTCCGTCTCCAGGAGGTAATTCAGGCTATCGTACCAGCAAGTCACGAGATCGTACCCCTCTTCAAAGGGCAGAGAGCGCATATCCTGAAGGAGAAATTCCACATTCACGTTCTCCTTTTTAGCCCGTTCTCTGGCAAGCTGGAGCAGGTGTGAGGATAGGTCAACGCCCGTTACTTTGAATCCCTTTTTCGCCATCCTTACCGCGAATGTCCCCTCCCCACAGGCCAGATCCAGAACCGTCTCTGGCTTCAAGCCGAATCGCTCCAGCACAGAAGGGAGCAGCTCTGTCATTCTCTCGCTATATCGGGGATACGGTCCTTTTGCATACAAATACGCAAATCCCCTATAGATGGTCATAATTCACCTTCCCCGCCGTTACACCCCGCGCTGCGTCTTGTTTTGCGGAAACATATTTATACGCTCGCTTTCCCAATAGTAAAGCCTGCCGGGTGTGTGTTCAAATACCGCTTGCCCGTGAATTCAGAATTAACTCACCAGTGCTTTCATACCTACACATATTGCTAAAAACTGAGTATTTCACTCGCAGGGCGGGTAGTTCTCGCAGCCCAGATCATCCCCGGTGGGATCAGGTCCACAATCAGGATAGGGTTGAGGTGGCTCCGGACCAGTTGAGAACAGGAAATTTGCGAGATAGAGTATATCGTTCAGATCGGCATATCCATCGTCGTTGACATCAGCCGCTTCTGAGCATGTGGGGCATGCCCCATCTGAAAAGAAAAAGTTTGCCAGATAAGACAGATCGCTCAGGTTAACAACCCGATCGGCATTGACGTCCGCCCTTATAAAGAGAACTTCCAGTCCACCTTCAAACTTCAGGATAAAGGCATTACCATATCCTGCATTTGAGGGCAGAAAAGTTAATCGGATCATGTGGTAACTAACTGGTGTGTAGAAGCTCAGGTGGGTTTGTAGTGATACATCTAATCTTTAAAATTCCCTTGAATCTATTGTAGCCAAAGGGGTTAGCTGGAAATCCAATGTCAAAAATGAGTTTTAAAACCTGTCCCAATCCGGTGAGAATCTTCTCTTTCACTCCTCCAGTATGTTTCTTTATCGGCATCAAAGGCGTATTTTGCAGGATTCACTTCGGAGTTTGCAGAAGGCTCTGGATAGAACCAATGTCTTTTGCTTTATGACGAAATCAACCGATATCTTAGTGGCAAAATCTGCACTTCCAAGACGAAAAATATCATCTCCTCTGCTACCTTAAAAGTAGCGCCTTTTTAGTTTCTAAAAATTCACCTGCTTTTAATTTTATAAAATAGACCCCGGAAGGCATAGGCTTTCCCTCCTCATCTTCACCATCCCACTCGATTTCGTAAATTCCAGCTTCTTGTTGTCCATCTACCAGTGTTTTTGTCAATTGACCCGCGAGATTGTAAATGTTTAATTCAATATGAGCAGGTCTTGTCATTGAATATCTCACGGTAATCAATGAATTTGATAAATTAGGATAAATCTTAAAAGTTGATATTTCTGTTTGTTTAGATGTTTCACTCACCCCTGTATTTTTTTTGAAAAAAACTTCAAGATTTAAATAATCTGCATAAGTTGTGAACCCTTCTTCTGATGAAGCCAGAACTCCAATCTTTATCAAACTATCTCGTACAAAATCTTGAGCATTATATACTATTCCATCATAATGCCTCCAATCTAATAAATCAATGGACCTCCAACCAATGAATTCCCAATCTGAAGATACATAATTCCAAAGCCAGAGAGAATTTGTGACTCTTCTTGAAAAATGCCCATCATAGGTTATCCACAGACGAATCGGTTCTTCTCGAATATGATAATCTGCACAGAAACCAGTATAATGCTCAGCACCTATATGCTCAGAATTTATAACCAGATAATTGCTATCATTAGAATACAAGTCCGTGAGCCCTCCTTGGAATAGAGTGCCATAAGAAATATTAAAAGAATCTGGAATGTAGTTAGATGAATCAAAAAAGGATACATACTTTTTAAGTGCAAGCATAAATTCATCAAGTTTTACAAATTTATAAGTGCCAGGATTATTTGCTTCAAGACTTTCCATAAGAGTTTTAACACTATCTACATTATACACACCAAAAAGATGTACCCAAACAGGACAAAATAACGGCCTTTCTGGACGTTCGGAAACAAAATTTTCAATTGCTTCTTGAACTTGAGATAAAGAACCATCTGCCCAAGCAAAAGCAGCAGTTATAATCCAAGGCTTATTATTAACAAATCTATAATTCCCTGGTCTAAATCCAGAGGGTCCATACCCCTGCTTAAATCCAATGCAATCCTGAAGGACAGAAGTGTAGGTATTGATTACATGCTCATCCATTCTAAATCTATTGATCAATGCAACAACCTTGATGTCAGAAGCAGTAAGATATGATAAGGATCTTTCAACATACATATTAAGATCGCGCTTTTCCTCAAAAATAATCTTACCGAAAGGGGTATTGTTTCCTCAAAATACCCAAACAACATTCATGGGGAGCTCCTTATGCCTTACCATTAGCCAAAACTTAAAGGAGGAACTCCCCATGAA
>JAGGUL010000121.1 GCA_021158525.1 Candidatus Hydrothermota bacterium
AACCTGAATTCCTTCAAGTCGGTGGAGGACGGGCTTTCCTTTGAGATGAAGAGGCAGATGGAGCTCCTGAAGGCCGGCAAAAGGGTGGTCCAGGAGACGAGGCTCTGGGACGAGTTCGAGAAGGTGACGAGGACGATGAGGGTGAAGGAGGAAGCCCACGATTACCGCTATTTCCCCGAGCCAGACCTTCTGCCCGTGAGAATCGATGACGACTTTATAATTTCCTGGAAGAAGAGGTTACCCGAGCTCCCCGCTGAGAAGAAAGAGAGATTCATGCGGCAATATTCCCTCAACGACGATCTCGCCTCCAGGCTGGTTCACGAGAGGGATGTGGCCGATTATTATGAGGAAGTGGTGAGAAACCTGCCCCGGGAGGAAAAAGCCTTCAAACTCGCCGCTAACTGGGTTGTCACCGAGATAATGAGGGTTCTCAATGAGACGGGGGAGAGGATAAAGAACCTCAGGTTAACCCCTCCGAAGCTCGCAGAGCTCCTGTCCTTTATACACAGCGGAAAGATCTCCCAGACGATAGCCAAGGGAGTTTTCGAGAAGATGCTCGGGAGCGACAGGACCGCCTCGGAGATAATAAAGGAAGAGGGCCTCGAGACGGTCCAGGAGGCCGATGTCCTGGAGAAGATCGTCGATCAGGTAATTGAGGAAAATGAAGAGCTCGTCGAGAAATACAGGAAGGGCAAAAAGGGAGTTCTGGGCGCCCTGATAGGTCAGGCGATGAAACTGACTAAAGGCAAGGGTGACCCGAAGATCATAAGGGACCTCTTCTTGAAGAAACTGGGAGACTGATCAGTAGATTTTAGCTATATCGACGCCGGTGAAATAGTGGTGGAGGATCTCCCGATAATCTTTCCCCCTGTAAGCCATCATTCCGGCTCCCATCTGACACATGCCCACGCCGTGTCCGAAGCCTCCTCCCCTGAGCACGAAGACGTTCCCGTCGGAACCTCTGAATTTTTCGATCACAAACAGGGAGCTCTTGAGGTAGGTGCGGGAAAGCGCTCCCCTTATGTTCAGCTCCCCGTGGATCATCACGTCCCTCTTTGAACCGACAATCTTGAGAGAAGTTATTCTTCCCGACACGCCTCTGTGCAACGGGATGAGGTCGAGGACCTTTCCCGGATCCACGCCCCTTTTCCTTCTGACGTATTTTCTGATCTCCCCGGAGGTCAGTGTTACTGTCCATCGAAAGTTCTTCTTCCCGAAGGAAAGCCCCGGCGGGCCGTCCTTTCCCTCAAGGTTGCAGTACGAATCGCGGGCGTCCTTAAGCCACCTCCTCAGGTTACCTTCGTCCCGCAGATCGGGAAAGAGCTCCGATTCGTTGTCGGGTACCCCCCGAAGGTAGGGATAGTAAGTGCCCCAGACTTCTTCGGAGTTCTCGGTGTGTCCTCCGCAGCAGGAATGGTAGACTGCGTTGACGATCTTCCCCCTGTAAAGGAGGACCTCGCCCTTCGTCTCGTTCACGGCACGATCGGTTTTCTCCGTCCTGTGGGTTATCCCGCTGTAAACCTGCGAGAAAACGTCGTCGGTGAAATCGTAAGGCTCGGCTATAAGGTTGAGCTTGAGCCCCCAAAGGGACAGCGCCTCGCTCCTTGCCACCACGGCCTGGGCTTTCAGGGCTTCCTCGGGAAAGGCGGGGCCCATCTCGGCGGGGAGGACGCCCTTGAGGTATTCCTCCAGGGGAAGTTCGTTTATCAGGAGGAGTTTCCCGCGGTTTGATACCCTGAATTCCAGTATCCCCCTGTAGCTGCGCCTGACCCTTTTCTCCCAGGAAAAGCCTTCTCCCACCTTTATTCCGTCAAGTACGAAGTAAAGGGGGCTTCCTTCGGCGGGGATTATCCTTATGAAGAGGTCACCCTCGGCGAGCTTCTTTCCCCCAGTATCTTCGAGGATCACCTTCCCCGCCGGGGGTCTTTTCAGGAGGTCGACCCTCCTTCCGTGATTCCTGACGGGTTTTCTCAGGACCAGGTATTTTCGGTTGTCGAAATCACCACCGGCAAGCCTGAAAATCCTGCCGATCCGCACTATTTTGACCCTGAATCCATGAGATGCGTAGCTTTCGGCGATGACTCGTGCCTCCCCAAGCCTTCGGGACTCTCCAATTATCTCGAAGGTCTCGAGTTTCCCCGCTCGAGGTTTTCTCAGGCTCACCCTGTATTTTCCAGGATCGCCCGAATAGAGCAGTGTCCCGTCCCTGTAAACGTAGAATCTGCCGGGGCTCTCGAAATAGAAGGTCTCTCCCTCGTCTATCCCGATCCTTATCCTGGGCGACCTTTCACGGGGTGCTGGTTTTATCACTTCTTCTATGGGCAGCGGGGTGGGATATTCCACCGAAATGGGTCCCCTGGCTTTTCTGGCACAAGAGAGCAGTGCCAGAAGGAGAAATAAAGGTATCCCCCTCTTCATGGTCACCGGGTGAGCGCCTTAAGGCGTTGCCTCACCTCGTCGGCCTGACTTCCCTTCTTCCTCGGAGACCTGAGATAATCGCTGTATGCTCTTATCGCGTTCAGCGTGTCGTAAAGGGCCTCATAGACCCTTCCCATGAGGAGATTTGCCCTGTCGGTATAGATATCGTTGGTCCTGAGGCCCAGTAGCTTTTTGAGATAAAGGAGGGCAGAGTCGTATTTCTCCTCCTCATAGAGCTGCTCCGCCAGCTTGTAGAGGCCTTCCTGGAGAATCCAGTCGGTGTCGGCCTCCCTGATCTTTCTCAATTCGTCGTAGTATTCAGCGAGCTTTCTGTAATCTCCCACCGCCAGGAGGCACTGGGCGTAGTTCGTCGCGATCCCCTCGAAGTCGCCGCCCCTGTTGAGGTACATCTCGTAATAGCTCAGGGCCTTTCTCTTGTCCCCCAGCCGGAAATAATAATCGGCGAGAAATTTTAAGCCGTCCCCGATATCGGCATCGGGATCCACCTCCAGCAGCCTCTCGTAGGCTTCCCTGGCGATGAGGTAATAATTCTGTTCCTGGGCCTTTCTGGCGAGCTCCAGGAGGCCCGTGGAAAGGAAATTCTTCTCGTCTTTTTTTAGATTGTATCCTGCTGACTTGAACGCAGTTAGTGCCCTGTCGAGCTTGCCCATCCTCGTGTAGACCTCACCGAGCAATATACGCGAGAGGACCGAGGGAGTATCGCTCTCTAACAGGATAGCTTCGGCCTCCTTGAGTTTCCCGGTCTCGAGGAGTTTCTTCGCCTTTATCTCGGGTTTCTCGCTGCTGCAGGCGATCAGAAGCAACAAAAACAGCGTTATCCGGCGCATTTCAGCTCACTCTGGTGCCCGGCTTGACCTCCTCCCTGGGGGAGAGGAGGACGACCTTTCCGTCTTCGACAGCTGCCAGGAGCATCCCCTGAGATTCAATTCCCCTTATCTTCGCCGGCTCCAGGTTGTAGATAACGGGGATCTCAAAGCCGATTATCTCCTCAGGCCTGTAATACTCGGCGATGCCGGCGACCAGGGTTATCGTCTTTTCTCCCATATCCACCCTGAGCTTTAACAGTTTTTTCGTCCCCTCCACCTTTTCGGCCTCCACTATTTTCCCGATCCTGATGTCAAGTTTCCTGAATTCATCGATGCTGACTTTTTTTGTCTCTTCCATGACTTCCTCCGTGCCTTTTTCCCCTTCGGGGGCTTTTCCCCTTGCTTTCCGGATGAGGCCCTGGATCATGTCCTCGATCCGGCTTTCTTCAAGTTTCCTGTAAAGAATCTTGAGCTCTCCGAGAGGTGCACCCGATGGGATTTCGGTGGACTTTGCATCCTCCCAGGATAGTTTTTCCTCTATGCCCAGCATGTTGCGGATTTTTTCGGCGGAGAAGGGAAGGAAGGGCTCCATAAGCACCGAGAGGCTCTTGACGAGCAGGGTACAGGTGTAGAGGGTTCTGGCTGTCTCTTCCTCGTCGTTTTTGCGGGTCGCCCAGGGCTTTTTCCCGTCGAAGTACTGATTGCCGAGGGTGGAGAGATCGAGGACGGCCCTGAGGGCTTTTCTCATCTGGAAGCTCTCTAAGTACCCGGCTATCTCATCGGCCGTTTTCTCGATTTTCGAGAGGAGCTCTTTTTCCTGGGGCCCGAACTCCCTCCTGTGGGGTATCCTGTCCCTCATGTAGTTCTTTATGAAACTGAGGGTTCGGTTCACGAAATTACCGATGTTGTCGGCGAGCTCCGAATTCACCCGAACCCTGAATTCCCTGAGATCGAAGTCGGCATCCTTCGTCTCGGGGAGAATGGAGGCGATCCCGAAACGGATGTAGTCGGGCGGAAACTCCTCCAGAAGCTCATGTACCCAGAGGGCCCAGCCCCTCGAGGTGGATATCTTGTCGCCCATCAGGTTGAGGAACTCGTTGGCGGGAATCTGGCTCGGCAACACGAAATCGCCGTGAGCCATGAGCATGGCCGGCCAAACTATGGCGTGAAAGACGATGTTGTCCTTCCCGATGAAGTGGACGAGGTATGTCTCGGGATCGAGCCAGTATTTCTTCCACAGGTCCGGATCGCCCTTCATTTCTGCCCATTCGATGGTGGAGGAAATGTAACCGATGGGGGCATCGAACCACACGTAGAGGACCTTGCCCTCTGCTTCTTCCAGAGGTACCTTAACCCCCCACTCCAGGTCGCGGGTGATGGCCCTGTCCTGGAGCCCCTCCTTAACCCAGGAGAGGGCCGTATTTCTCACGTTGGCTTTCCAGTCCTTCTTCTCTTCGAGCCAACTCCTGAGCCTTTCCTCCAGCATTCCCAGCTTGAAGTAATAGTGGAAGGTCTTTCGGAGTTCCGGGATGGAGCCGCAGATGGCGCACCGGGGGTTTATGAGCTGGACGGGCTCGAGCCACCTCCCGCAGGCCTCACACTGATCGCCGCGGGCCGATGGATTCCCGCAATAGGGACACGTTCCGATCACATATCGGTCAGGCAGAAATCTCTTGCATTTCGGGCAGTAGAACTGCTCGGTGTCCTTGCGCTCGATGTAGCCCTTTTCGTAGATCCTCAGGAAGAATTCTCGAGAGACCCTGTGGTGAACAGGCTTCGAGGTCCGCGAGAAGTTGTCGAAGATGATCCCCAGCCCCTCGAAGCCCTTTTTTATTATCTCGTAGTAACGGTCGGCCAGCTCCCTTGGGGTGACACCTTCCTTTTCCGCTGCGATGGTTATCGCCACGCCGTGCTCGTCGGTCCCGCAAATGTGTATTACGTCCTCACCTTTGAGCCTCTTGTATCTCGTGTATATATCGGCTGGAAGGTATGCGCCGGCGAGGTGTCCGATGTGAATAGGCCCGTTCGCATAGGGCAGTGCACTGGTGACGAGGGTTCTTTTCATAGTCCCGCACATTATAAAATTGAGAGGACCGCGTAGTCAAGGAAAGGGCGGTCTAAATATAAATTCGAGAGGCGGAGAGAGAACTCTGATTTCCCCAGTCCCAGCTCCGAGGGATCCCTTTCCTCCCCTGAAGGGGGAGGAAAGAGAGGAGAGGATTTTGGAATGCCCACCTGCCGCAGCTTCGCTGCGGCTGCCTCCTCCCTCGAGGGGGAGGCGGAGAGGGGGAGCTTTTTATTTATTTCCCCTTGAGAGGGAACCCCCCATTAGTTTCCTTCCTTTCTCAAAGGTGAGAGGAATAGGTTGTTCCCTCCACTCCCTCGATTGGGAGTTGCGCGGGGTTGCCTTTTCGCTTAAAATATTGCGACACATTCTCATGAAACTCGAGGAGAAACTCACATATTACATAATGCGCAGGATAAAGAAGGCTCATCCCTTCCGGATAAGCCGGATATTGCTCCTTCTCGACCTCGAGCACATGGCGAAGAAGGGGAAGAAGCTGACGGATTTCAGCTACAGGCTTTTCCCCTACGGGTTTTTCATCGAGGACTTTCCAGCCTTCCTCGAGAGCCTTCCCGGGATAGAGAAGAAGGTCATCACCGACGAGGCGGGAAGGCCAGTGAAGGGCTATTTCGAGCTCGTGGACGAGAAAGAGGTGGAGCTGGAGCCCGAGATCAGGGAGATCCTCGACCCGATCCTCGAGAGGTGCGTTGACCTCGATGACGACCAGCTCAACAGCCTTGTGGTGGAAAGGGAAGACTACAAAAAGCTTCTGGGGGCTTCCGGTGAAGCGTGATTTCATAGAGTATCTCTCCCGGTTTGTCGGGAAGGGTTCCACTGTTCTCGACGCAGGATGCGGGAGCGGGGAGTTCCTGAGGGAACTCGTTGAGCTGACTGGAGCCAGGGGCCTGGGCGTCGATCCCTACTCTCCCGGGAGGGGAGAAGGGACCCTGGAGTTCCGCTCTCTTCCCGCCGAGAGGATAGGGGAGCTGAAGGGGAAGTTCGACCTCGTTTACACGGTCCATTCCCTGCACCACTTTCGGGACGTCGAGAAATTTCTGCAGGGAGCCCTTGATGTCCTCGAGGATGAGGGACAGCTTGTCATAATTGACTGGATAAAGGGTGCCGACACGGGGGTTCCCGAGGATTACTTCACCCTGGAGGAGGTAGTGGGGTTAATGGAAAAAGCCGGATTTGAAATTCAGGAAAAATATATCGTCGGCGATTCCTTTGTCGTTCGCGGAAGGAGGAAGGCATGAAGAGGAAGCTCAGGATAGCCGTCGCCACCGATGACGGCAAGACCATGAGGTTCGGCCATTTCGGCGATGCCCTCGAGTATCATATTTTCGATTACGAGGACGGCAGGCTAACTTTCG
>JAGGUL010000098.1 GCA_021158525.1 Candidatus Hydrothermota bacterium
ATCTCTATCCCGAGGGGCTCCTGATCGGAACTGATCGCAATGAGAACGTTATCGACGGGAAGGAAGGGACGACCAGCTTCTCCCATGAGGGCCAGATCTCCATATTCGATAAGCCGGTAATCCTTGATTTCCTCAAGATTCAGGGTCTTTCCGCCATAATTCAGTTCGAAGACCCCGGAAGCCATACCCATAACTGAGAGAAATATTATCAGGTTCATAAGTTTATTATACGTCTGCACGAGGGCGCTTCAAAGCCCACGTGGCGAAATCTACGAAGGGAAGAGTAGTGCGGCCGATGGCACCGCCAACCTGCAGGTTCTGACGTCCTTCGAAAGGCAATTTGTCCGTATGGGATTCCCACCCTCTGGTCTGGGCTGCCCGTTTTTCCTTGACAGAAAATCAGAAGTATCTTAAATTTACAACAGTGGGAGGTGAATTATGCTGCGTTATTTGATTCCGGTCCTGCTCGCCGGATCCCTCTCCTTTGCGGAAAACCTTATTACGAACCCCGGCTTCGACGAGAACCCCTGGGATTACGGATGGCATTTCGTTACGGGCAACCCCTATTCTTATCGGCCTGATAGCAATAAATTCCTTTCGCCTCCCCGGAGTTGCAAGATCCTTGTTTCCGGTGGTGAGTCAGGAGCTTCCCTTGACCTGTACCAGGAATTTTCGCCGGCGAAAAACTGCACCGTGAGTGCATATCTCAATTTTGAGGTGTATGGCGACCAGGTCTCACGCATATCGCTCCAGCTGAAAATCAACAATAACTGGCGAGAGGTCTGGTACAGCGAGTATTACGGAAATCCGGTATGGACCCGGTTTCACATGACCTTTGATTCCACACAGGTGATATCGGGCATAAAATTGCACATCATTGCCTATGGAAGTCAGTGGGCATCGGAGGATGTGGATTTATGGGTCGACGACGTATATGTCTGGGGCAATATAGTGGAAGTTGACGAAGCCACAAAATACGCAGGCGGAAAAATAAAAATCTTTCCCAATCCCTTCAGGAAAAACCTGCTTCTCGAAGTCGAGTATCCCGATGCGGTGAGGGAAAAACTTCCGATAAACGCGAAGCTCTTCGACGTCACCGGGAGGCTCGTTAAGATCCTGCCGGTAGATCCCCTTTCAGGCTGCGCCGCCTGGGATGGGACTGATATGAACGGAAAGGAAACAGGCAGGGGGTGTTTCATCATAAAGCTGGAGGATTCACATGGGAATGAATTGCGCGATTTTCCATTGCAGAAAGTCATCAAGTTTTAGGAAGTTCTTCATTTACTTTGGGCTTGTTCTGGCCTCGGTAATGCCTGTCAGCCTCAGGGGGCATCTTGCATTGGTAGATTCGATCTATACCGGCAGGGCTGAACAACTCGCCATAGCGCCAAATCCCCACAAGCTATACGCCGCCTATTTGGATTCCGGCGTGATCTACGTTATCGACACTCAGAACGACACAGTAATTGATTCGCTTCAGTTCATACATAGAATCGGCTTTCTGGCAACGGACCCTGCCCAAAACTGGCTTTTCGTAACAGTACGTCGGGGCAATTCTGGCACCGCATACGATTTATATAAAATCGATTGCATTACCGATGCCATCCTGGATCACACATACCAGATTAACCTCGATGGCAGCCAGTTCTGCATTGACTCCTTTGGCTATCTCTATAGCCATTATTATTATGGAAATTTACTACTCAAATTGAGCGAAACAAACCTCACATTGCTGGATACATTTTTCGCAGGATACGTCATTTCTGCCATTACCGCCGATCGAACAATCCCCAACATATATGCCTCGCTTATACACGTAAATGCCATCCAGGTATTGGACACCGAAATAGGCGGACCTGTGAAGGCTCTCGCAGTCTGGAGGGACCCCGTATCCATGTGTGGTTGCGGGCTGCCCATCCTCTACGTAGTACACCACGAATCGGACACCATCTCCGTCGTCGATATACAATCGCTGCAAACGAAGAGACTGATAACCCTCAAGGGCAATGCTGACCATATCGCCTGCAATTCCGGGTTAAATCGAGCTTACGCGGCCATGCACGACGTGAAAAAGATCGCCGTGATAGATGGGTATACCTACGAGGTGATCGAATACATCAACTTGAACGGCGAACCGAGCTGGATCGCCGTGGACGAGACGACAAACTGGCTCTACGTGAGCTGTCCGGACGATGGAAAGATATACGTCCTGGAGGATACTCCCTGAGGCCGGGATCTAAAGGTCAAATTGCGGTTTTGCCAGAGGATTGTTCCGGGTCTGCAGCAGAAACGTAAAGCACGTCTTCTGGAGTTCACTGTGAATCCCTCAGCGGAAATCCTGCACCTCGAGAATTCCTAAAACGTGCATCAGCCCATCTTATTCATCGCCTGATTTCAAATCTCATGGCAAGCCGGCTGATGACAAACTCATTCAATGTATGTTCAGCTCGCATCTGCCTGCGGACAGCGCAAATTGACACTCAGAGACCTATAGCTTAAACTCTAACCGATGCAAAAACGCTGGCACTTCAGGGAATACCTCTACGATCCCCTCTCAATTTCGATGAAATATTCGATATCCCTTCCCTTAGCTCGCGTTCTCTCCTCCCGTGAAATAGGGGAGGACGAGATCGAGTCCTTTTTGGATCCAAAGCTCGAGCACCTTAATTCTCCATATCTTTTCGCCGATATGGAGAAGGCTGTCGAAAGGATCAGGAAGGCGATCGAATCCGATGAGACCATAATGATTCACGGCGATTACGACGTCGACGGCGTCTCCGCACTGGCGCTCCTTTACAGGAACCTGGAGAGGCTCGGCGCCAGCAAGATCATCCCTTACATTCCCGACAGGTTCAACGAGGGTTACGGCCTTTCCGAAAAGGGTGTCCGGGAAGCGATAGAAAAGGGAGTAGGGCTCATCATAACAGTGGACTGCGGCGTGACCGCCGTGGACGAAATAAAACTCGCCCGGGAGGCCGGAATCGACGTCATAGTCACGGACCACCACGAGGCACAGGAAGTGCTTCCTCCCGCCTTTGCCCTCATAAATCCCAAAGTGGGCGACTATCCATTCCGGGAGCTGGCCGGCGTGGGGGTCGCCTACAAACTCATGGAAGCCCTCTACGAAAAACTTGACCTCGACAAGAAGCCACTTTACTGGGATCTGGACCTCGTTGCCCTGGGCACAGTTGCCGACGTCGTGCCCCTCATCGACGAGAACAGGGTACTGGTCAAGTTCGGCCTGATAGTCCTGAATGACACCCTGAAAGCGGGGCTCAAGGCCCTGAAGTCCACAGCGCACCTGAATGGCGAGATCTTTCCCTGGCATATCTCCTTCATCATCGCGCCACGCTTGAACGCCGCGGGGAGGCTCTCCCACGCGGAAAAGGCCTTCCGGCTCCTCGTCACGAAAAACGGCGAGGAAGCGATGACAATCGCCCGGGAACTGGAGGACGAGAATAGGAAGAGGCAGAACATCGAAAAGCAGATCCTGGAAGAGGCCAGGGAGATGGCTGCCAATCTGAACCTCGACGAGAACTGGGTGCTGGTCCTCGGGAAAAGGGACTGGCACGAGGGCGTTATAGGCATTGTCGCATCGAAACTGACGGAGATGTATCACAGGCCGACCCTTCTTATAAGCCTGGGCGAGGACATGGGCAAGGGCTCGGCCCGAAGCATCCCCTCCTTTCACCTTTACAACGCGCTTAAAGAGGCAGAAGACATCCTCATAGGTTTTGGCGGCCACAAGTACGCCGCGGGGTTCAGGATAGAGATCGACAGGATCGGCGACCTGAGGGAAGCCCTCAACAGGGTCGCGAAGAGGGAGCTCAGCGAAGAAGATCTCATCCCGGAGATCTACATAGATTCCAAGATCGAGATCTCTGAGATAACCGGCGAATTCCTCAAGGAGTACGAAAAGCTCGCGCCCTTCGGCCTGGGCAATCCCCTCCCCGTCTTTCTCCTGGAAGAGGCCGAGGTGGTGGGCGAGATAGAGAAGGTCGGCGACAACCACCTCCGATTCACGGTGAGGAAGGGGAAGGATTTCCTCAGGGTTTTCGCGCCCGGCCACGCCGAATTCGTGAACCGGCTCGAGAGGGGCAAGAGCCTCATTGACCTCGTGTTTCAGCTCGTGCGGAACAACCGCTCTCCGCGTGCCGAATACGAGCTGAAGGCCCTGGATATCAGAATCAAAAAATGAAGGAAGTAAGGGTAGGCTGTTGCGGCTTCCCCGTTTCGATGGCGAAATACATGGCGAACCTCGAGGTCGTCGAAGTACAGAAGACCTTTTACAGGTTGCCCGAGCTGAAAACAGCCGCAAAGTGGAGAGAGCAGGCCCCACAGGGGTTTGAGTTCGTGATAAAGGCGCCCCAGCTCATAACCCACCCGCCGCAGAGCCCCACTTACAGAAAGGCGGGCATAGAAACTCCTCCCGAGAAAAGAGATGCTTACGGTTATTTCAGGGACACTGAGGAAGTGGCTAAGGCCCTCGAGGGGACCCTCGCCTTCGCGAGGGAACTTGGTGCCAGCAAGATCCTGTTTCAGACACCCGCTTCTTTTAAACCTACGGAGACCAACATAGAAAACCTGAGAAAATTCTTCTCGGGAGCACCGCGCGAGAACTTCACTTTCATATGGGAACCGCGCGGCCCCTGGGAGGAAGAGCTGCTCCTCGAAATATTTCGGGAATTGAAAATAGTCCACGCCGTCGATCCCTTTAAGGACAGGTTTCTTCACGGCGAATTCGCCTACTTCAGGCTCCACGGGAGGGGAAAGGGCTACAGCTATGATTACAGCGATGAGGAGCTGCGGGAACTAATGGGGTTTCTGCCAGAGGATCGTCCCTCCTATGTGATGTTCAACAACACGATGATGTGGAAAAATGCGCTGAGATTCAGGGAACTACTTCAGAAGGCGTAGTCTTCCCACCTGATTATGTACCAGAGGCCGTCGGGTCTCTTCTTCAGGACAAATTTTGCTCTCCCCTCGATGGCCTCGACTCCCGGGGGAGGCGGATCTATGGAAAGGGAGTAGGTGTAGAGGTAAGTCCTTCTGTTGGGGACCGTGTCGGGCAACAGGATTCCCCCCATCAGATCGAGATGTATCGCCTGAACGGAGCTGAACAATGCCTCCGTGGATATCCTCTCCTCGGTTATGCCCCAGACAAGGCTGTCCAGCCCGAGCTGTTGTTCCAGTATCTTTCTCGTGGCCGTGTCGGACTCATCGAAATAGAACCTGTAGGAATCGGGATCGAGGCAGGCGAGATAGCCCTCGAGGTCCTTCGCCATGTAGGCGGTCCTGAGGTTATCTATCACTGCCTTCGGCGTAACGGGGCTCTCGTAAGGGGCTTCTTTAAGTATCGGGGGATTGAAGGGCGTATTACACCCATCGAGGACAAATATCAAAAAGACGAGCAGAATTCCGAGCCTGATCAAGGCATCTCCTTACCCCGCGGGGTAAACGGAGACGTAAACCCTGTTCTTCCTCCTCTCGAACTTCACAACCCCGGGGGATTTTGCGAAAAGGGTGTCATCTCCGCCCCTTCCCACGTTCCAGCCCGGATGGAACTTTGTCCCCCTCTGCCTGACGAGGACAGCTCCTGCGTTCACGAATTGTCCATCAAATCTTTTAACTCCAAGCCTTTTGGAAATGGAGTCCCTTCCATTACGGGTACTCCCCATTCCTTTCTTATGGGCCATCTCCTCTAACCTCCTTTGATCTGAATCACTTCCGAAGTGTATTAAAATTACGGCAGGGCATTGACTTTGTCAAGACAATCAATAATAATATACCCCGTCCCGGGCCGTTAGCTCAGTCGGACAGAGCACCGGATTTTTAATCCGGGGGTCGCAGGTTCGATTCCTGCACGGCCCATTTTTTGGTTTTACAACACCCCCAGATTTCCGGGTCAAAGAGGCCGCCAGGAACATCTCTATAATAATCTGAGAGGCTTGACCTTTGACTCATCTTTGAAAAGGGGATTTTCAGCTCCACCTCAACCCTCGTCCTCACCCTTATCTCATACCCTCCAACTCCACCTCCGCTACCTTCAATCCCCTCAAAGCCCTCATCAATTTCCCTAACTCCTCCTTCTCATCCCCTGACAAAACCTCCAAATATCTCATCAAATTTGATGATACATGCCGCCACCTTGACAATTGAAAGCCTAACATTATAATTAGGCTAACCTAACTTTTGGTGAATATGAAAGAATTATCGCAAAGTGTAGAGGATTATTTGGAGACAATATATGTATTGTCCCTGCATAGAAAGGCTGTGAGGGTGAGTGAGATAGCCCGGAAGTTAAAGGTTAGAATAGCTTCGGTGACAGGCATGCTTAAAAATCTTGCGGATAAAGGGTATGTTCGACATGAAAGATATGGTTCCGTTGAACTTACTCAAAAAGGGGAAAAGATCGCGAAAAGTGTCTATCGAAGGCACACAATATTAAGAATATTCTTAACAGAAATTTTGCTTGTAGAACCTAAAAGAGCAGAAATAGACGCCTGCAGGTTGGAGCACTATTTGAGTCCAGAAACATTTGAGAAATTTGTAAAATTTATAGAGTTTGTTCAAACTTGCCCTGTGAAAGAGCCTATATGGCTTTCGGGGTTACATGAGTACTTAAAAGAAGGTAAAAGACCCGATTGTATAATAAAAGAAGATACGAAAAAATCTGATAAAACTTTCAAAATTTAAGATTGAAGAAAAGCAATTTCAAGCAGCTTTTTGCAAATGGGAATTATCGCGGGAACAGAAATCACAGTTGAGAGGGTTATATCACCTGCAAACCGGAAATTCGAGATTAGCAATTGGACGTGAAATGGCAATAACGGTTAATGTGACACCGGTATGAGAAATAACCTGATATACAAGAAGGTGTTCTATGTCAGATTACATTTTTTGACTTTAGAGTTAGGCAATCCTAACATTTCAGGAAACCTAAACATAGGAGGGAAAGATGTATAATTTCGTAGGTAAAAGCTCACTGTTGACCCTCATTATCTCACTGCTTCTTGTACATCCTGTTGCAGCAGAAGATTTGAGTATGCCAGAGATACATGCTACAGTGGCGGTACAGTCAGAATTTTATTTTGGCGAGAATGATACAACTCTGGGTTATCAGGTGCCCGGCAATAAATTCACTATCCGATACGCAGCAATCGAATTAAAGGGCGAATTAGAAAAATACGTTGAATACAATTTAGAAATCGGCTCTGCTAGCTGTGTTGGTCCTGGTATAGGGATAATAAGAATGGAAGCAGGCATCTTCTTTAAGCCTTTTGACTTTTTGAAAGCAGGTATTATGCAAGGTCATATCTTGCGCGGGTTTGAGCTTGGTGAAGAATGTATGGATGTTTTGACAGCAGAAAAGCCCCGCTTTTCCAAGACACTCGCTCCTTGCCATCCAACAGGTGCTGTAATGAAGTTAAATTATAGTTTTACCGAAGCCACAGGTATTTCTGCGGAGATCGCTTATCTCAATGGACAGCAAAAAGGAACTTTTGATGAGGAACACGATATGAATCTTGGACTCATATTTCATACCCCTATTTCGGGTTTGTCCGTGGGAGGATTCCACTCTGATATAGAGCAGGATTTTGAATACGATGGAAAGATCGATAAAGCATCGAGAACTGGATTTGGCTTCAATTATGATGCATTCAATGTGCATTTACGGGGAGAATACTATCTTGGTAAAGGTTTCTCCAGTAGCTACCCTGATGTTACTTCCGAAGATTTAGAGATGAGAATGTTCTACATCGAAGGTGGTTATAAATGGCAAACCGGGATTACAGCAATTACTTATGTAGAACCGTATGTGATGTATCAATCCTGGGATAAGGGATACAATGTAGAAGGGGATCAGAAATACACATACATAACAACTGGATTAACCCTGGGGCTCGGCTCTCCAAATACGAAACTCAGGATAGACTATGAAACTCCAATTGATTCTCCCCCTGATACGTACGATGAAGCAGGTCGCTTAATCATCAGGATCCAGGGGGGTTATTGATAAACCTTAAATAAATAAAAAGGGGGTCGTATCATGATAACACGGAGAACAATGTATATGATGTTGAGCATCGGGGTTCTGCTCTCACCGATATCCTGTTTAAACGCGCAGATAACAATGGAACCGCAATACGATATGTACACAGACCCTGACCATACTGGCGCTCACCCGGCGGCAGAGTTGTGGGTGGCGAATTATGACCCAGCGGGAAATCATCAGCGTATAATGATAATGTTTGATCTCAGTTCTTATATGGGGGAAACTGTGGACAGCGCTTTCCTGAACCTTGATAGATTCTTCGGGTGCCCAAGTGGCGATCCCACACATACTAAAATATACGCAATTACTGAACCATGGAATGAATCATGGCCAGAAAATGTGCATATTTCACACGATACTGTGGAATGGGCAAGTTACACCTTCAGCTCTAATGGTTGGCATAGGATAAATATTACATCCCTTGTAAATGCATGGCTTAGTGGAACAGTCACAAACTATGGGCTCGTTATTCAAGCGTTGCCTGGTAATAAGTTCAGCAAATTCTATTCCAGGGAAGCATCCCCCAGCGTCCGCCCATATCTGGAACTATTTGGTTATAATAGTGTTGGAGAAGAAAACAATGCCCGAGAAATATCGTATATCATAAAAGCGGTTCCGAATCCATTCTATTCCACCTGTCAGATAAATGTTCCAGAGGGGGCAACAGTGGAAATTTTCAGAACAGATGGGAGAAAAATCTATTGTGTAAAAAACAGTAGAAGCTTACTCATATGGGAACCCCCTGAATCAATTGGCAGTGGTGTCTACTTTATCCATGCGATACACGGTGAACAAACAGCTATCAAGAAAATTCTTTACTTCAAAAAGTAAATTTCTCCCGAACAAGACGGATAGGAAATCTTTCAGGTAACCTTATGATATTTAAAAGGTGAACCCGTTTTTACCACCCGAAAACTGGCCATAGTGAAATAAAAATAAGAATTCACTACAGGAGGTATAAAACTCCCTGGTTCAACTACCTCTTCGTCTCAAAGGAGGAACTGGAGGATATCCTGAAAGACACCGGCTGGTTCATCAGGAAATACCTTGCGCATATTTTTCAAAAACATGTCAAGAGTGGTTTGCGTGTTTTACAATTTGGGGCTGAAATCACGTCAGGCCATACTGAAGGCCGTATTTGGACGCGAGCTCCCGGGCCCTTTTCTCAAGCTCCCGCTGATACGTTCTGGGCGGGGCGAAGGAACCCAGGAACAACCTTTTATAAGGGGGAACCAGCTCCGGGAAATGCCGCTCCAGCGTCCTGAAATAGGTCATCCTGCAATCGGATGGCTTGTTGCCGAAGAGGGTGAGCCCTCCGACGAAGACAAAGCGTGCACCGTAATCCCTGGCTTTTCCCATCATCTCATCGAGGGTCTCCTCTGAATCGCTCAGAAAGGGCAGAATGGGAATAAAAGCAGCTCCGGCCAGTAGCCCCGCTTCTGAACACTTCTTCATTGTTTCGAGCCTCTCCTCGGGCTCTGGAGCGCCGGGCTCAAAGATCCCGGCCAGATCGGCATTCAAAGTGGAAAAAGAAAAGATGACGATCGCTCCCCTGCCCGGCTTTCTCTTCAGATCTTCGGGTAGACAGGCATTCCTGTCTATCTCCTTCAGGAGGTCGAGATCCCTGAGAATCAGCGTTGACTTGGTTCCCACTTCCACCGGAAACCTGAATTCAAGGATAATTTCAAGGGACTTCCGGGTCAACCCGTATTTCTCCTCGATGGGCATGTAGGGTTCCGTAGCCGAGCCGAGAGCTATTATGCCGTATTCTCCCCTTTCCGCCCTCCTTTTGAGCTGCTTCCTCAGAAGTTCGGGTCCATTAACCTTGACGGAAATACCCTGTTTATCCGTGCCGTACTTGCTTCCCCTGATGTAGCAATAAACGCAGTTGAAAGAACATCCGCCGTATGGATTTGCCGAGTAATCGTCGAGAAACCAGTCGTCCCTTTTCTTGTGCCTGTTGAGAATAGATTTTGCCCGAATTTCCGTCACTTTCATGGTTCACAGGGCTCCTATTCGAATTTTAAAAGCAGTTTCTTCTCAGGGCAAGGAAGACAGCCTACTGACAAAATAAAGGAAGCTAACACAGGGGCAATCTTCACAAAGATATTTCACAGCCGGCCTCATCAAAATGGTCATACGATAAAAGGGCAATGATAGGGCTTTCACAGGAGACTATCAAACACAAAAAAGGATCCCGAATGGCGGGCACAATCTCGAGTTCCCCACGTACAACATAAAGAGCTCCTGGAAAATAGAGAAGGATCTATCCGAAACCGCATAAAAAAGGGAGCCGATGGACGGCTCCCCCTTCAATGTCGAGAATTAACGCTATCGTTATCTCTCTACGATGACTTTCGTCGTCTGCGAGACGCCGGGACCCTCTATGCTGAGGAAGTAAACGCCCGATTCCACTCTGGGACTCCAGGTGATCTCGTGGCTTCCGGCGCTGAAGGTTCCGCCAAGGACATCCACCACTTTACCGGTGGCGTCGTAAACTTTGATCGAGGCGAATCCATCGCGAGGGACTGAAAAACTGACCATAGCGCTGTTACCTATGACGCTGGGTCTCACGGCGAGGGCTTCGCTCGCGAGGTCGCCCGAGCTTTCTTCGACGTCTGTGGGTGTCCCACAGTAGAGAAGCATGTTCTCGAGAACATCGGAATCCCCATAGGCCCATGCCCACTCGACCGGCATGATCGTGGCGAGAATGCCACCGGCAGGTCTGTATTCGATCATGGCAGGGGTGGTATCGGCGACATTCACAGCAAGAACCGTGGCTCCTGCCGGGTAGTCCGAGAAATATCCGTGAGATGAATAGCCCCAGTTGTCGAGTTCGGCATCGTCGACCGGATTGGGCACATTGAAGACCTCATGGCCGGGAACTGTCCTGTCCACGTCGTCATAGGCCGGAACGGTGGGGTAATGCATGACCGATATTCCATAGCCGAAAACGAGGCCGGTGGGATCATAGGTATCGTAAGTGGCAAAGTGAAGCTCGACACAACCACCGTTGTCGATATAGGCCTCAAGCCAGGGGCTGTTAACTGAGAGCGCCAGATAAAAATCGAAGCTCTGCTGGCTTGGAAAGATGACCTTGTCGAAATTGGACAGGTCAACGTTTCCTATGTCGGCCGTGCCATAGATCGTGAACGTTATGGAATGGGCAGTGAGTATGTCTGTGATAGCCGTGGTTCCCCACGGATCCCAATCCTGGAAAA